>NZ_JBSGZN010000006.1:0-231350 GCF_053611025.1 Streptomyces sp. NPDC054842 | reverse complement strand
GTGCTTTCCAGGTTTCCGCTTTCGCGTTTCCCTTTCCGGCGGTTCCGACTCTACCAGATCCTTTCGGGCCTGATTCCCAGTCAGCGGGGCTTGTCTTCGCGGCTGTTGGGCCGTTCCGACGTCCCAGACTTTAGCGGATCCTCTCGGCGGTTCCTAATCGGAGCCGCCGCCCGAATCGAAATGAATTCGGGCGTGCCGAAATCCAACCCGATTGGGAGATCCTGCTGGTGGTTTGGGTGCCGCTTCAGCGGCGGAGGTGCTACCGCAGAACCGTTACGGCCCCGTGGCAACTCGAAGAACCTTACGGATCCGGCAGGGGGCTGTCAACCATCTCTGTCAAGATCTTTTGCGAGAGGCTCCATGCCCTTCCCTGACCGGGGCGGACGCCCTCAGTCGAGGTCGGTGAGACGGCCGCCCGCGTCGGGCTGAGCGTCCTCGACCCGGCGGAGGAGACGGGTGAGCACCTCGCCCAGGACGCCGCGCTCGGCGGTGGAGAGGTCCTGGAGCAGGTCCTCCTCGAACACCGTGGCGAGGCGCATCGCCTCCAGCCACTTCTCGCGGCCCTCCACCGTCAGCTCGACGATGACGCGCACGCGGTTCGACTCGTCCCGCTCCCGGGTGACCAGGCCCTCGGTGACCATGCGGTCGATCCGGTGGGTCATGGCCGCCGGCGTGAGGCCCAGCCGCTTGGCGAGCTCGCTCGGGCCCAGGCGGTACGGGGCGCCGGAGAGGACGAGGGCCTTGAGGACCTCCCACTCGGCGTTGCTGATGCCAAGGGTGGCGGTCTGCCTGCCGTAGGCGACGTTCATGCGGCGGTTGAGCCGGCCGAGCGCCGAGACGATCTTCTCGACCTGGGGGTCGAGGTCGCGGAACTCGCGCTGGTAGGCCGCGATCTGTTCTTCGAGGGTCGGCTCGCTGACGCCGCCGGGGGTGTCACCCATGGGCGCAGTATGGCACGCCCTCGCTTGGCTTCGAAGTCCTTGGAGGTGTACTGTTTAGCTTCGAACTTTAGCTCTGAAGTCTTCAGAGCTAACTCATCATCCGTAAACCTCTGGACCGGCTCCCCGCTCGGGGGCCGGCCGGTCCTCGTTCCAAGGCAGGTGAAAGTGACCAGGGCGATGGGCGCAGCGATGCGCCGGATCCACGTGGGCAACGCACTCAGCGCGTTCGGGCTCGGCTTCACGGTTCCGTATCTGTACGTCTACGTGGCGCAGGTGCGGGAGCTGGGGGCCATGACGGCGGGACTCGTGCTCGCCGTCTTCGCCGTGGCCGCGCTCGTCGTGCTTCCGTTCGCCGGGCGGGCCATCGTCCGGCGCGGTCCGCGGCCGGTCCTCGTCGCCGCCCTGGTCACCGCCGCCCTCGGGGCGCTGAGCCTGGGACTCGCGGGCAGTGCGACGACGGTGCTGCTGTCGGCCGCGGCGCTGGGTGCCGGTCAGGCCGTCATGCAGCCGGCGCTGGCCACGATGATCGTGGACTGCTCCACCGCGGACACCCGCTCGCGCGCCTTCGCGACGCAGTTCTTCCTGCAGAACCTGGGCCTCGGCGTCGGCGGCCTGATCGGCGGGCACCTCGTCGACACCACGCGCGCGGACTCCTTCACGCTGCTGTTCGCGATCGAGGCGGCGATGTTCCTGCTGCTCGCCGTGATCATGACGACGGTGCGGATGCCGCACGCGCCGCAGGTCGGGAGCGCCCCGCAGGCAAGGGGTGGCAGCTGGAAGCAGCTGCTCGGCAACCGGGCCATGGTGCAGCTGTGCGTCCTCGGCTTCGTGCTGTTCTTCGCCTGCTACGGGCAGTTCGAGTCGGGGCTGAGCGCCTACGGCGTCGAGGCGGCCGGCATCTCGACCTCCGCGCTCGGTACGGCTCTCGCGGCGAACACGGCGATGATCGTCGTCGCGCAGTTCGCGGTGCTGCGGTTCGTCGAGCGCCGGAAGCGGTCCCGGGTGATCGCCGCAGTCGGGCTCATCTGGGCCCTGGCGTGGGTCGTGGCCGGGTACGCGGGCCTCGGGCACGGCAGCCAGACCATGGCGACGGCCGCGTTCGTCTCGACGTACGCGCTGTTCGGCCTCGGTGAGGCGATGCTCTCCCCGACGGTCGCGCCGCTGGTCGCCGACCTGGCGCCGAGCGGCATGGCGGGCCAGTACAACTCGGCCTTCGCCCTGGTGAAGCAGCTCGCGCTGGCGGTCGGCCCGGCGGTGGGCGGCCCGATGGGCGCGTCCCTGCACGCGCCGTACGTCGTGACGTTCCTGCTGTTCTCGCTCGGTATCACCTACCTGGCGATCCGGCTCGGACGGCAGCTCACCCCCGTGCAGAACCAGCCGTCGCTCGCGCGGAGCCGGGTGGTGGCGCAGGGCGGTGCCCCGGCGGAGCCGGCCCGCTCCAGCGCCTGACGGGAGCGGCCCCTCAGCCCGCCTCGCGCGGCAGGGCGAACTCGCACCACACCGCCTTGCCGCCGCCCGGCGTGCGCCGGGAGCCCCACCCTGAGGCGATCGTGGCGACGATGGCGATACCGCGTCCCGCCTCGTCGCCCGGCTCGGCGCGGCGGCGGCGCGGCAGGTGGTCGTCGCCGTCGGTGACCTCGATGATCAGCCGCCGGTCGGTGCGGCGCAGCCGCAGCCGCATCGGCGGGGTGCCGTGCTGGAGGGAGTTGGCGACGAGTTCGCTGGCGGCCAGCACGCCGAGGTCGTGCAGCTCGCGCGGGAAGCGCCAGCTGGTGAGCACCCCGGAGGCGAAGGCACGCGCGCGCGGGGTGGCCTCCACACCGCCGAGCAGTTCCAGTGCCGCGTTGCGGAACAGCTCGCTGTCGGGGCCGGTGCGGGCCGGGTGCTGGAGCACCAGGACGGCGACGTCGTCGTCGTGGTCGGCCGTCACCCCCGCCGAGCGGACCAGCCGGTCGCAGACGACCTGGGGGCTGCCGGTGGCGCCGGCCAGGGCGCGCTCCAGGGCGGCGATCCCCTCGTCCAGGTCCTCGTTGCGCCGCTCCACCAGGCCGTCCGTGTAGAGGACGGCCGTGGAGCCGGGGCCGAGCGGGACCGTGCCCGAGGCGTGCATCCAGCCGCCCGTGCCGAGCGGGGGCCCGGTGGGTTCGTCGGCGCGCAGCACGGTGCCGCTCTCGTCGCGTACGAGGATCGGCAGGTGGCCGGCGGACGCGTACACCAGCCGGCCCTCGTTCGGGTCGTGGATGGCGTACACGCAGGTGGCGATCTGGTTGGCGTCGATCTCGGTGGCGAGGCCGTCGAGGAGCTGGAGCACCTCGTGCGGCGGCAGGTCGAGCCGGGCGTACGCGCGGACCGCCGTACGGAGCTGGCCCATGACGGCCGCGGCGCGCACCCCGCGCCCCATGACGTCCCCGATGACCAGGGCGGTGCGGCCGCCGCCCAGGGTGATGACGTCGTACCAGTCGCCGCCGACCGCGGCCTCGGTGCCACCGGGGTGGTAGGTGGCGGCGACGCGCAGGTCGTCCGGCTCCTCCAGCTCCTGGGGCAGCAGGGAGCGCTGGAGGGTGACGGCGGTCTCGCGCTGCCTGCGCTCGCTGGCGCGCAGCCGCTCGGCGGCCTCGGCGTGGTCGGTGACGTCGGTGGCGAAGATCAGGACGCCGCCGCCGCGTCCCTCGGTGCCGCCGTCCCCGTCGGGCGTGTCCACGGGGGTGCAGGTGAAGGTGTAGGAGCGGCCGTCGGGTGTCCTGCGGGACTTGACCGTGCGCGGCTTGGCGCTGCGCAGCACCTGGTCGAGGAGGGGCAGCAGACCCAGCCCGTCCAGTTCCGGCAGGGCCGAGCGCGCGGGTTCGCCGAGGGGGCGTACGCCGAAGGCCGCCACGTACGCGTCGTTCACGTAGGCGATGCGGTGGTCGGGGCCGTGCACCAGGGCGACGAGGGCGGGGACGCGGTCGAGGACCTCGCGCACCGGCAGTACGTCGACGGCGGGCACGTGCGGTACGTCGTCGGTCAGCTGCTCGACGCGGGCCGCGGGCACGGATCCGTCGCCCCGCCGGTCCTGGGTGACCGGATGGTCGCCGCGCGCCGCGGCGCGGCGCTGCGTTCCGGGGAGTCGGGCGCTCCAGCGCGTGAAGTTCACGAGTCCTTGCCTCGGGTTCATGGCCCCCGGCCGGCACGGTCGGCCGGGGGTCCGGGGGTCTCCCCCGGGGGATACAGCACGTGGGAAAAGCATCGTGGGTCCGAAGAGCGGGGCGGCGGACCCGCCCGGCCGTGGAACAGTCTGGCCGACCGGACCGACATCCGTCAGACGCGGGCCCCTCCGGGCCAGTTCCTGGCTCCGGTCAGGACGACCCCTTCGGGTCCCGGGCGGGATCTCCACCGGCCGCGCGTTCGAACTCGGCACGGGGATGTTCGAGTGAGCCGAGGGAGACGATCTCCCTCTTGAAGAGCCCCGACAGGGTCCATTCGGCCAGGACGCGGGCCTTCCGGTTGAAGGTCGGGACCCTGCTCAGGTGGTAGGCGCGGTGCATGAACCAGGCAGGGTAGCCCTTCAGCCGCCGTCCGTAGACGTGGGCCACGCCCTTGTGCAGCCCGAGCGAGGCGACCGAGCCGACGTACCGGTGGGAGTACGTCTCCAGCTCCTCGCCGCGCAGGGCGTGGGCGATGTTGTCCCCGAGGACCCTCGCCTGGCGCACCGCGTGCTGGGCGTTGGGCGCGGTCAGTGCCCCCGGCTTCCCGGCGGCGACGTCGGGGACGGCGGCCGCGTCGCCCGCGGCCCACGCGTGCGTGGTGCCGTCCACGGTCAGCCGGGGGGTGCACTTCAGGCGCCCTCGCTCGTCGCGCGGCAGGTCGGTGGCGGCGAGGAGCGGATGCGGTTTCACGCCGGCCGTCCACACGACGGTGCGGGTCGGGAAGCGCGCTCCGTCGCTGAGGACGGCGACCCGGTCGGCGCACGACTCCAGCCGCGTCTCCAGGCGTACGTCGATGTTGCGCCGCCGCAGCTGGGTGACCGTGTACCTGCCCATCTCCTCGCCGACCTCGGGCAGGATGCGCGACGAGGCCTCGACGAGGATCCACTTCATGTCCTCGGGGCCGACGTTGTGGTAGTACCGCGTGGCGTGGCGGGCCATGTCCTCCAGCTCGGCGAGCGCCTCCGTGCCCGCGTAGCCGCCGCCCACGAACACGAAGGTCAGGGCCGCGTCGCGGACCGCGGGGTCACGGGTGGAGGAGGCGATGTCCATCTGCTCGATGACGTGGTTGCGCAGGCCGATGGCCTCCTCGACGGTCTTGAAGCCGATGCCGTGTTCGGCGAGGCCGGGAACCGGCAGGGTGCGCGAGACGGAGCCGGGCGCGAGGACCAGCTCGTCGTAGACGAACTTCTCGGCGCTCGCGCCCTTCTCCTCGGTGGCCGGCGTGGTGAGGACCGCGGTGCGCGCGGCGTGGTCGATGGATTGGACCTCGCCGACGACGACGGTGCACCTGTCGAGGACCCGCCGCAGAGGGACGACGACGTGGCGCGGCGAGATCAGACCGGCGGCCGCCTCGGGCAGGAACGGCTGATAGGTCATGTAGGGGTCGGGAGAGACCACGACGATCTCGGCCTCGCCCCGTCTGAGCTCCGGTTGCAGCTTCCGCTGCAGTCGCAGCGCGGTGTACAGCCCCACAGAGCCGCCACCGACGATGAGAATGCGTGCGTTCTTCCGGGGTTCGGGGGTCGTCCCCTGATTGATCTCTGCCGTCACCATCCCATGACGCACCCGGCGACTGCGTTTGTCCACAGGCCCGACAAATTGTGTGACCGGCCGTCGTCGTCGCGCGGAGTGGGCCGGATCACCGGAGTACGGAGAAGACGCGCAGCTCAGTGGGGGCGCACGGAGTGGGTAGAGGGGGCGCAATCGGGAGGTACCAGACCCGTGCTCCGATCGGGGGGCGCTCTGTGCGGAACCTGCCCCTTCTGAATTGACCCCCTCTCAACTATGTTCGTGTGTCGACGGGGTGCAGGGGGATGTGCTCGACGGGCCCGCAGGGGCGGACCCGTGAATCACGCTCGTTCCACACGCTCCGGCATTCAATGGCGGGGAGAGTCTCCGGGGGGAGACGTCATTACCGGGGGAACGCTTATGCACATTCAGGATTCTCATTGGTCTTCCGCGTCTGCCATCGCACCCGGTGGCGCACTCGGCGCGGCAGGCGGCAACGGACGCGGTCCGGGGGACGGTCCCCGTACCACCCCGTTGCGCGTGGACGCACAGCGCAATCTGGAACACGTACTGCGCGCGGCGCGCGAGGTCTTCGGCGAGCTTGGATACGGCGCGCCGATGGAGGACGTCGCACGGCGCGCCCGGGTGGGTGTCGGCACGGTGTACCGGCGCTTCCCGAGCAAGGACGTCCTGGTGCGCCGGATAGCCGAGGAGGAGACGTCCCGGCTGACCGACCAGGCGCGCTCGGCGCTCGGCCAGGAGGACGAGCCGTGGTCGGCGCTGTCGCGCTTCCTGCGGACGTCGGTGGCCTCGGGCGCCGGGCGGCTGCTGCCGCCGCAGGTGCTGCGGGTGGGTGTCGCCGACGAGGGCGCCGACGGCGTGCTCGCGGACGAGGCCCGGGTGCCGCACCAGCGGACCCAGCCGACGGCCGAGCTGCGGCTCGTCGAGGACACGGAGCCCGATCCGGGTGACGACACCGGCGCCGCCGCGCTGCTGGAGGTCGTCGGCCGGCTCGTGGACCGGGCCCGCGCGGCGGGCGAGCTGCGGGCGGACGTGACGGTCGCGGACGTCCTGCTGGTCATCGCGACGGCGGCGCCCTCGCTGCCGGATCCCGCCCAGCAGGCCGCGGCCTCGGCCCGGCTGCTGGACATCCTGCTGGAGGGACTGCGGTCCCGGCCGCTGTAGGAGCACGGAGCAAGAAGCAGAGAGCGGGGACGCCGCGAGAGGCCGCCGGTCGTGTCCGGCGCGCCTCCCGCGGCCCCCGCCGCTCCCGCTCACCGGGCTCATGGGACTCACCGGACTCAGCGGGCTCAGCGGGCTCACCGGGCTCACCGGGCTCACCGGGCTCACCGGGCGGGCATATCGGGCGGGCTTATCGGGCGGTGCCCCAACTTGCCCACGAATAGGCGGTGTTGATGTCACACCGAGCGGTGAAGTCTTCCCCGAACAAGTGACGGTCAGTACCGCCGTACGAAAAAACCCCACGGACGAGTGGTTGATCCCTGCTCCCGGACTCCTCAGGGGCCCCGTGTGCCACGCTTTGCCGGTATCCGGGTCGAGTGCGCAGGCGGGGGCAGTCCGCGATGAGTGGTGACGGACGGGACGAGTCGCCCGGCGACGCGGGCACGGAGCGCGGGGGACCGGCCGCACGGCAGGTGCCGGGCCAGGGCCGCCCGCACGGGGGCCGCTCCCGCCCCACGACCGCGGACGCCGCCGCTGACCGGGCCCCGCAGCCCAGCGTGCCCCCGCAGCGCGAGCGCCGCGAGGACGGCGTGCTGCCGCCGCCGGCCGAGCTGCCGCCGTCCGACGCCGACCTGATCGAGCGCATGCGCGCGGGCGACGACACGGCGTACGAGGCGCTGTACCGCCGCCACGCCGACGCCGTGCGCCGTTACGCGCGCACCTGCTGCCGGGACGGGCACACCGCGGAGGACCTCACGGCCGAGGTGTTCGCCCGCATGCTCCAGGCGGTGCGCGGCGGCAGCGGCCCCGAGCACGCCGTACGCGCGTACCTGCTCACCACCGTCCGCCGCGTCGCGGCGCACTGGACGAAGACCGCGCGCCGGGAGCAACTGGTCGAGGACTTCGCGGTGTTCGCCGCGCAGGCCGCCCGCAACCCCGACGTCCGCGACGACGACACGCTCGACCTCGGCGCGGACGTGCGGGCGATGCACGAGGCCGAGCAGTCCATGGCCATGCAGGCGTTCCGGTCGCTGCCCGAACGGTGGCAGGCCGTGCTCTGGCACACCGAGGTCGAGGACGAGTCGCCCAGCGAGGTCGCCACGCTCTTCGGGCTCGACGCGAACGGCACCCGCGTCCTCGCCAGCCGCGCCCGCGAAGGACTCAAGCAGGCCTACCTCCAGGCCCACGTCAGCACCACCCTCATCGCCGACGAGGAGTGCGCGCGCCACGCCGACCGGCTCGGCGCCTACGCCCGCGGCGGACTGCGCAGCCGGGCGGAGCGCGGGCTGCGCAAGCACCTGGAGGAGTGCGTCAAGTGCCGCCTCGCCGCGGGGCAGATCAAGGAAGTCGCCGGCGGCATCCCCGCGGTCGTACCGGTCGCGGTGATCGGCTGGTTCGGGGCCGCCGGGTACGCGAAAGCGGTCGCGCTCGTCGCCGGGGGCACCGGAGTCGGCGCCGCCGGTGCGGCCGCCGCCGCGGGCGGTTCCGCCGGCGGGGCCGGTGGCGCGGCGGCCTCCGAGGGGCTCGGCGCGCCGGCCAAGGCGGGTATCGCGGCGGGGGTCGCCGCGGTGGCCGTCGCGGCGGTCGCCCTTGCGCTGGTGGGCGACGACAGCCCCGCGAGGAGGCCCGAGGCCAGGCCGAGCGCCTCGCACGCCGTCGAGTCCGAGGCCCCGGAGCCCGCCCCGGCCCCGCCGTCGAAGGCGTCCCCACGGCCGCCGGTGGTAGCCGCCGGCGCCCCGACCCCGGCCCCGGCCGCGACGAAACCGACCCCCGTCCCCGACCCGACGCGGGCCGAGCCGTCCCCGACGCCCACCCGCGCGAAACCGGAGCCGGCCCCGACGCCCCGGCCCACCGCGGAACCGACACCCCCGCCTCCTCCTCCGCCCGCGCCCGCGCCCGCGCCCGCGCCCGCGCCGGCCGTCTATCCGTGGAACGAGCTGAAGTACGGCCTCACCGGCGACGGCACCGCGCCCGAGATGCGGCTCGGCGAGAGCAGCTGGGTGTGGCAGCGGTGGGGCGTCTCGGTCGGCGGCCGGGAGTACGCGCGCGGAGTGACCGTGCACGGCCGGTCCTCGGTGACCATCGACCTCAACCGCGACTGCTCGGCGTACGACGCGGTGGTCGGCGTCGACGACATGACGCTCGGACTCGGCAGGGTGCGGTTCTCCGTGTACGCCGACGGCTCGCGTCTGTGGCGGTCCCCGCTGCTCGCGGGCGGCGACCGCGCGGTCCCGGTCCACGTGGACCTCACCGGCCGCCGGACGATCCGCCTCGCCGTCGACCCCGACACCTCGTTCGACGCCGTGACACTCGCGGACTGGGCGGACTCGGCGTTCCGGTGCCGCTGAGGACGACCGGCGCGACGCTCAGGTACCGCCGAGGACGACCGGCGTTCGGTGCCGCCGAGGACGACCGGCGTTCAGGTATCGCTGATGGCGGCACCCGGTCCCCGCACGGTGGCTAGCCGGCGTCCAGGGCCTGTTTCAGGGTCAGCAGGACGTCGTCCGGGGTGAGGCCCGTACCCCGCTCGCGCTCGGACTCGTAGCGGGCCCGGCCCAGGGACGTGCGGGCCCCGGCCGTGATGCGCTCGGCGTGGCAGCTCTCCGGCATCGGGCGCGGGTGGCCGCCCCGCCAGCTGTCGCCGGCGGCGAGCAGGCGCACCGCGCGCGTGAGGTCGCCCGTCTCGGAAAGCAGCCGCGCCGCGTTGTCGGCGAGGTTGGCCGTCACCCACTCCGCACAGCGCGCGTCCACGGCCTCGCGCAGGGTTTCGGTGATCTTCACCAGTCCCCGCTCCGGAGTCGTCTCCATCGCCGTGATCAGGGCGTCGAGCTGGCCGAGGGCGGCGAGGAACTGCGGCGGCGGGGTGCCCCTGCGGGACTCCGTGCGCGCCGCCCGCAGCAGCTCGCGCGCCGGCCCGGCCGCCCCGTCGTCCAGCGCCATGTGGGCGCGCAGCATCAGCACGAAGGCCCGGGAGTCCGTCACCCCGTGGAGCTCGGCGGCCGCGCTCGCCCGGTCCAGGAGGGCCAGCGCCTGCGAGCGGTCACCCGCGCGGTAGGCGATCTCGGCGAGCCGGGCGACGAGGAACGGCGTCTCCGTGTGGGCGCCCACCTCGTGCGCGAGCCGCAGCGCGTCCTCGTACTCGCCCCGCGCGTCCTCGAACCGGCCGCGCATCATCGCCGTCTCCCCGACCGCGCTGCACACCTGGGCGCGCATCCAGCGGTCACCGACACGGCGGCTCAGGGCGCGGAGCTCGGTGAGGTCGCCGTCGATGTCGTGCAGCCCGCCGGGCGAGTCGACGACCATGTGCGTACGGAACATGAGGATGACGCCGACCTCCCAGTCGCCTCCGTAGCGGCGGCAGTTGGCGAGAGCGGCGTCCAGGGCGGGCCGCAGGTCCTCCGGTGAGCCCAGGAAGTAGACGGCGAGCGGCCAGACGAGCCCCGGCAGGCACGCCGCGTCCGGACCGCCCTTCTCGAAGGCGCGGCGCACCCGCCGGATGTGCTCGGGAGTGAGCCGGTCGCGCAGCGACTCCACGGGCTGCGCCTCCATGACGAGGAACAGCTCCTGCATCCGGAGTTTCATCCGCATCCGGTGCAGCGGGTGCCGCTCCCCGGTGCCGGCGTCCGCCTGGAACGCCCCGGCGGGATCGACGCCGGACAGCGCGGCGAGCAGGTCGTCGCCGCGCACGTCCGGGTCCGCGTCCAGCACGAGTCCCAGGCGCAGGACGCGGTCGGTCCACCCGGCGCCCTCGGTACGGTCGTTGCGCAGCCACCAGAACCAGCCCATGGCGAGGACCACGGCGCCGGCCTCCTCCTCGGCACCGGCGTGGACCGCCCGCCAGAGCGCCGCCCGGATGTTGTCGAGCTCGCTCTCCAGGCGCCGGATCCAGGGCAGTTGCCCGGCGGAGCGCAGCTGGGGCTCGGCCTCCTCGACGAGGGCGCGCACCCAGGCGCGGTGACGGCGCTCGGCCGCGGCGCGCAGCCCGGGCACCTCGGCGGCGCGTTCGCCGGCGTACTCGTGGATGGTCTCCAGCATCCGGTACCGCATCCCGCCGTCCTCGCCCGGTGTCGCGACGACCAGGGACTTGTCCACGAGCGCCCCGACGAGGTCGGCGGCGGGGCCCGTGCACACGGCCTCGGCCGCCGCGAGGTCCCAGCCGCCCGCGAACACGGACGCCTCGCACAGCACGGTGCGTTCCCGCTCGTCGAGGAGGTCCCAGGACCAGTCGACGACGGCGCGCAGGGTCTGCTGGCGGGGCAGGACGGTCCGGCTGCCGGAGGTGAGGAGCCGGAAACGGTCGTCCAGGCGGTCGGCGATCTGGCGGGGGGTGAGCATCCGCAGCCGGGCGGCGGCCAGTTCGATGGCGAGCGGCAGCCCGTCGAGCCGCCGGCAGATCTCGTCCACCGCCTCGGGGTCGTGCACGGCGTCCGCGTCGGGGCGGACGGCGGCGGCCCGCTCCACGAAGAGGCGGTGGGCGGGGTCGGGCGGCAACGGCTCCACGGGGCGGACCGACTCGCCGGGCACGCCGAGGGGTTCGCGGCTGGTGGCGAGGACGGTGAGGCCGGGGCAGTGCGTCAGCAGGGTCTCGGCGAGGGCGGCCGCGGCGTCGATGACGTGCTCGCAGTTGTCGAGGATCAGCAGCAGGCTGCGCGAGGCGCAGTGCTCGACGAGCAGATCGAGCGGGTCGGTCGCCGCCGTGGCGGACATCTCGTTCGTGACGAGCACGGTCTCGCGCAGACCGAGGGCGCCGACGACCGCGCCGGGCACCGCCTCCGGCCGCTCCACCGGGGCGAGTTCGGCCAGCCACGCCTGCGGCAGGCCGGCGGCGGCCTCCTCGGCGAGACGGGTCTTCCCGGAGCCGCCGGGCCCGGTCAGCGTCACCAGGCGTGCCCCGCGCAGTTCCGCGCGGATGGCCTCGATCTCGGGTTCCCGCCCGACGAAGGAGTTCAGCCGCCGCCGGATGTTCCCGCCGCGCGGCTCGGGACGTACGGCTGCGGGGTCCGGAGCCGCGGGCTTCACGACGTCTCCGCTCAGCAACTCCGAATGCAGCGCCCGTAGTTCCGGCCCCGGGTCGGTCCCCAGTCCTTCCAGGAGGACGCGGCGCGCGGTCTCGTACGCCGCGAGGGCGTCCGCATGGCGTCCGGCGTCGCGCAGGGCGTGGATGAGGAGGGCGTGCAGGGGTTCGTCGTAGGGGTGCGCGGCGGTCAGTTCCCGCAGCTCCGGTACGACGTCGGGGGCGCGGCCCAGTCGCAGGTCGGCGGCGAGGCGGGTACGGGTCGCCTCCAGTCGCAGGGCCTCCGCGCGGGTCGCGGCGTCACGGTCGGGAAGGTCCGCGAGGGCGGGGCCGCGCCAGAGGGCGAGGGCTTCGCGCAGCTCGTCCGCGGCGGTGCGCGCGTCGCCCGCCGCGAGGGCGGCCTTGGCGCCGCGCACGAGGCGTTCGAAGACGAACAGGTCGACGTCGTCCTGTCCGGCGGCGAGGCGGTAGCCGCCGGGCTCGGAGATGACGGCGTCCTTGCCGACGGCCCGGCGGAGGCGGCCGACCAGGGCCTGCAGCGCCGCCGAGGCGTCCTGCGGCGGGTCGTCCGCCCACACCTCGTCGATCAGGGTCTCGGGGGTGGCCGTGCGGCCGGGGCGCAGGGCCAGGGCGGTGAGGAGTGCGCGGACTCGGGGGCCGCCCACGCCTATGGGGGTTCCCTGGTCGTCCTCCGCCTGGGTGACGCCCAGGATTCCGTACCGCACGCCCCCATTCTCACCGCCTCACCACCACCCAGCACCACCTTTCCCGGGCGAGCCCCACCCCCGAGCCCCCGAAGCCGCCCCACGCCTCAGCCGTAAGACCACCCCCGCGAGCGGCACCACGGACCGTCACCTCTCGCCGACCCCGGCGCCGGCCCCCACCCACACCGCCCGCAAGGGCACGCCCGCCCGGACCGCAAGCAACCACGACCCGCAGCCGCGATCCGGCGGAAGGGGCCGTGCCGGTACCTCACATGGCCGTCGGGCACGGGACGCAAGCAACCGAGGGAGAGACGAACCCCAACAACAACGACCGACGGCCGGATGCACCGGCACGGCCCCGCCCCACCCACCGGCAGACAGCGCCCGACGCCCACCACAGGACACGGCACGGGACGACTCCCCCACGACGACCACCCCCGACGCCCACCACAGGACACCGCACCGCCCCACCACAGGACACCGCACCGCCCCGCTCAGGGCGCCCCCGCCAGCCCCCGCCGCCCCGACCCGAGCGCCCGGCCCTGCGGGGCGATCCCCGCGGGTACCGCCCGCTGCCGGGCCGGCGTCCCCGTCCAGCACGTGCCCCGGCGGCTCAGCAGCCGGCGGAGCCACAGCTCCAGGGAGACCAGGTCCGCGAGCCCGTCCAGCGGCAGCGGCTCGCCGTCGGCCGCCGCCCGCAGCGCCTTGCGGACGACGCGCGCCTCGACCAGCCCCGCCTCGGCGAGCAACGGCGTGTCGAACAGGGCGATCAGCGAGTCGACGGACACCCGCAGCCCCGTCCGGACGGCCGCCGCCGACGAGGCGTTGGACGGCGCGCCCCAGCCCGCGGGGAGGTCACCGACCCCGGCCCCCTCCAGCACCGTACGGAGGATCGCCGCCCGCGCCCCGGGCTGCACCCGCAGGGCCTCGGGCAGCGCCCGGCACGCCCGCACGACCTGGTTGTCGAGGAACGGCGCGTGCAGCCGCTGGAAGCGGATCTCCACCGCCTGTTCCAGGATGCGCAGGTCCGCCGCGTGCCGCGCGAGCGCGGCACGCGCGCGGAAGTCACCGGGCCGCTGCCCGGGACTCACGCCCGCCCGTCCGGACGCGGCCTGGAGGCGAACCGATACTTCGGCCAGGGCCTCCCCGGTCAGCCACCGCGCGGCGGGCCCGGGCCGGGCCCAGGTGAGCGCGGCGAGGGAGGCGCCGACGGCCCCGACGGGCTCCTCGAACCGGCGGTGCAGCAGCCGGTCGGCGAGGACGTCGACGCCGGCCCGGTACGGCGTACGCGCCAGCTTGCGCGCCGCGCCGTACACGCGCGCGGGGACCATGACGGACCCGTCGGCGCGGGCGAGCGCCGCGACGGGCCGTACGAGATGGCGCCGCTTGCGGTCCATCAGGAGGTCCGCGAGCCGGGCGGGATGCGCGTCGAGCACCTGCCGCGCCCCGTACCCGGTGAAGTGGTCGGCGCTGCCCGCGGCGAGCCGCGCCCGGTGCCGGGCGGCCGTGACCAGCGAGGGCGCGGGCTCGTCGGTGAGCGGCCCGTCCAGGTCGGCGTAGGGCAGGACCTCCTCCCCGCCGGCGACGACCACGTGGTGCAGCCGGGGGTTGGCGGCCAGCGACCCGGCCCGCTCCAGTTCGGCCTCGCGCCCGTTGACGGCGAGGTCGTTGAAGGTGACGGCGAGGAGCCGCTCCCCGGCGCCGGTGCCGTGGCCCAGCACGGTGCCGGGCATCCCGGGAAGCCCGGCGGCGAGGAGTGCGAGGGTGCCCGAGGCGGGGCCGCCGGAGAGGTCGGCGCCGATGCCGGGGACGGGCATGCCGCGGGCGGCGCGCCGTTCGGCGGGGCCCATGCCGGGCACGGGCCCGGGGTCGACGTCGGCGCCGGGCACGTGCCGGGGGGCGGCGAGCCGGGCGCGTACGGCGTCGACGAGGGCGTCCCGGACGGCGTCCACGGCGTCGGTGGGGTCGGCGGCGGGCGCGGCGACGGCGAGCGAGGCGACGGCCTCGTACCCGGCGATCTCCCGGGCCCCCGCGCGCAGGATGAGGGCGTGTCCGGGCGGGATGCGCCGAACGCCGTCGTAGGGCGTGGAGTCGTGGACGGCGGCGGGCACGTCGGGGGCCGCGAGCAGCGCGGCGAGGTGCCCGAAGTCGAGGTTGGCCTCGATGAGGTCGGCGAGGGGCAGCGCGGCGGTCGCGTAGGCCGTACCGCCGGCCCAGGGGGTGTAGAACACCGGCCGGGCGCCCGCGAGATCGCCGCAGACGGTGACCCGGCGGCCGGCCTGGACGATCGCGGTGTAGCTGCCGGGCCAGGCGGTCAGGTGGCGAAGTGCCCCTCCGCGGGCGGCGAACAGCCCGACGCGCAGTTCCTCGTCGGAGGCGCCGCAGGTGCCGAGGACGGCGATCCGGTTCTGCGCGCCGGCGTTGACGACGCGCACCTCGTCGGGGCGCCAGTCGCCGACCGCCCAGAGCGGGTCGGGATCGCCCCAGAGCAGTTGGGAGCCGACCGGGTGCACGGTCTCGCCGTCGCTCCCGGTGGAGCCTGCCGAGCCGAACTCAGAGGCTCTGGCGGCGGTACTGCTCCACCCCACCAACCACCGCATCGCCGCCTCCACAAGCTGTGGACAACCAGTGCACCGCACGAACTGGGCACCATGCTGCCACGAAGCGGGCACGCGGGAAGGCCTGTGGGAGTGCTTGCGCCCCCCGGAATGCGCCCCCGCGGACCCCGGACAGGCCTCCGACAGGCCACGCGGCGGGTGTCGGGGAGCAGTCGGGGAACCGTCAGAGACGCGATGACGAGGGTGAGTTGGCGCACCGGCGGCGGGCCGGCGAGCGGGCGGCGGACGGGAGCCGGGAAGGCGCGGCCGGGGCTGTCGCCAGGGCGGTCACGAAGGACGCCCCCCGAACAGCGACTCGAATGCGCCCCCGATACGCTCCCCAAAGGCACCCCGCGCGCCCTCAAGTGACGTGGTGAGACGGCGTATTGACCTCCCGAGGGACCGTCGATAACAAGCCAAATCGGTGCTGGATGGCCAGGCGTGCACACGCTCCGTACAGGCCGTACGCCAGGCCGGTGATCTCCAGTCCGGGAGGCGGAGTTCGCCTCCCGGACCGATCCGCCGCCCGCGGGGATGTAGGCGGCGGTGTCCCCCAGCCCACCGGATCCAGTACAGCGGGCCGACCCACGCGGCTCATGGAAGCGCTCCCCAGGTGGCCGGAGAAGAGCGCACGGGCGGGCGCACGGCCACACAACGGGAGCACGCCGCAACACTCCGTACTGCCGTGCGGACCACAATCCCGCCATCCGGAAGTACGCCCCTTAACGCTTGGGATTGGGCGAACTACGCTGGGTTTACGAATGCCGCGTGGTTATGCCAGCGCGGCAGCCGTCTGTGTCGAGGGGTGGCGCATGTCCAGGGAGCAACGCGGGCCGAACGAAAAACTCGGCACCGTTCTCGCCCTCGCGGGAATCAGCAACGCGGGCCTCGCCCGGCGCGTCAACGACCTTGGCGCCCAGCGCGGTCTGACTCTTCGCTACGACAAGACGTCGGTGGCGCGCTGGGTGTCGAAGGGAATGGTGCCCCAGGGTGCCGCCCCGCACCTCATCGCCGCCGCCATCGGGCAGAAACTCGGCCGCCCCGTACCGCTCCACGAGATCGGTCTGGCGGACGCGGACCCCGCACCCGAGGTGGGCCTCGCCTTCCCCCGCGACGTGGGGCAGGCCGTGCGCTCGGCGACGGAGCTGTACCGCCTCGACCTGGCCGGGCGCCGGGCCGGCGGCGGCATCTGGCAGTCGCTCGCCGGCTCCTTCGCGGTGAGCGCCTACGCGACGCCCGCCTCACGGTGGCTGATAACCCCGGCCGACAGCTCGGTGGCCCGCGACGCGAACCCCGGTGAGGGTTCCGGAGCACCGCTGAAAGTCGGCCACAGCGATGTGCTGAAACTCCGCGAGGCCGCCGAGGACGCCCGGCGCTGGGACTCCAAGTACGGGGGCGGTGACTGGCGTTCGTCCATGGTGCCCGAGTGCCTGCGGGTTGAGGCGGCGCCGCTGCTGCTCGGCGCGTACTCCGACGAGGTGGGCCGGGCGCTCTTCGGCGCGAGCGCCGAACTGACCCGGCTGGCCGGCTGGATGGCCTTCGACACCGGCCAGCAGGAGGCCGCCCAGCGCTACTACATCCAGGCGCTGCGCCTGGCCCGCGCCGCCGCGGACGTCCCCCTGGGGGGCTACGTGCTGGCGTCGATGTCCCTCCAGGCCACCTACCGGGGCTTCGGCGACGAAGGCGTCGACCTCGCCCAGGCCGCCCTGGAGCGCAACCGCGGGCTGGCCACGGCCCGCACCATGAGCTTCTTCCGCCTGGTCGAGGCGAGGGCCCACGCGCGCGCGGGGGACGCCCACGCGGCCGGCGGCGCCCTGAAGGCGGCCGAGGGCTGGCTGGAGCGGGCCCGCGACGGCGACGGCGACCCCTCCTGGCTCGGCTTCTACTCGTACGACCGCTTCGCCGCCGACGCGGCCGAGTGCTACCGCGACCTGAAGGCGCCGCGCCAGGTCCGCCGCTTCACGGAGCAGGCGCTGTCGAAGCCGACGGAGGAGTTCGTGCGCTCCCACGGGCTGCGGCTGGTGGTGTCGGCGGTCGCCGAGCTCGAGTCGGGCAACCTGGACGCGGCCTGCGAGCAGGGCGTGCGGGCGGTCGAGGTCGCCGGGCGCATCTCCTCGGCGCGGACCACCGAGTACGTGAAGGACCTGCTGCACCGCCTGGAGCCGTACGGGGACGAACCGCGCGTGGTGGAGCTGCGGGAGCGCGCGCGGCCGCTCCTGATGGCACCCGCGTAGCCTCGCGGTCCCGCCGTCTCCTCCGCTCCGTGGACATCGGGGAGCGCGATCCGGGTTTGAGGGCATTGTCAGTGGCGCAGTGCACTATCGGAACCGGGAGGTGAAGCGGGTGCGGCAACGGGTTGCATACGACTGCGACGTGCTGGTGACGGGCGGCGGGATCGTCGGCCTGTCGGCGGCGTACGCGATCTCGCGCGCCGCTCCGGGCACGCGCGTGACGGTGCTGGAGAAGGAGCAGGGCCCGGCCCGCCACCAGACGGGCCGCAACAGCGGCGTCATCCACAGCGGGGTGTACTACCGCCCCGGCTCCATGAAGGCGCGCTACGCGGTCCGGGGCGCCGCCGAGATGACGAAGTTCTGCGCCGAGTACGGCATCCCGCACCGCGTCACCGGCAAGCTGATCGTCGCCACCGACAAGGCCGAGCTGCCCCGTCTGCACGCCCTCGTACAGCGCGGCCGGGAGAACGGCATCGCGGTCCGCGAGCTGGGCGCCGCCCAGATCGAGGAGTACGAGCCCGAGGTCCGCGGACTGGCCGCCATACACGTCGGGACGACGGGGATCTGCGACTACGTCGCCGTGGCCCGCCGGCTCGCGGAGTCCTCCGGTGCCGAGATCCACTACGGCGCGCGGGTCGTGCGCGTCGACCGGCGTCCCGAGCTGGGCGTCGCCGTCCGGACGGCCGACGGCCGGATCGTCCGCGCGCGCGTGCTGGTCAACTGCGCGGGGCTGCACTGCGACGAGATCGCCCGCCTCGCCGGGGACGACCCGGGCATGCGGATCGTCCCGTTCCGCGGCGAGTACTTCACGCTGGCGCGCCCCGAGCTGGTGCGGGGACTGGTGTATCCGGTGCCGGACCCGGCGTTCCCCTTCCTCGGGGTGCACCTGACCCGGGGCATCGACGCGAGCGTGCACATCGGCCCGAACGCGGTGCCCGCGCTGGCCCGCGAGGGGTACGGCTGGGGCACCGTCCACCCGCGCGAGCTGGCGGCGACGCTGGCCTGGCCGGGCTCCTGGCGGATCGGCCGCCGGCACTGGCGGTACGGGGCCGGGGAGCTGCGCCGCTCGGTGTCCAGGACGGCGTTCACCGAGGCCGTCCGGCGGCTGCTGCCGGCGGTCACCCCGGACGACCTGATACCGGCCCCGGCGGGCGTCCGCGCCCAGGCGGTCCTGCGGGACGGGACGCTGGTGGACGACTTCCTGATCCAGGAGCGCCCCCGGACGGTCCACGTGCTGAACGCACCGTCGCCCGCGGCCACGGCCTCCCTCCCGATCGGCCGCGAGATCGCCCGCAGAGCCCTCAAGGCCCTGACCCAGCCCTGACAGCGTTGAACACCCACCGCCCGAGCCCGCCCGGGGGCGGCCCCGCATGCCGGGGCGGGAGGCGTGGGGAGCCGTCCGCCGTAAAATCGACTCACTGTGTCTGATTCCCTCAACGCCCCCGAAGAGCCCCGGCCCGCCGCCGAGGGCTCGCCGCGCCCGTCCCGAGCCAAGGGCGAGCCCCGCTTCCCCGACGGACCGAAGCCCGATCCCGCCGGTTCGCACTTCGAGCGCCGGATCCGGAGCTTCCAGCCGCGGCGCAGCCGGGTGACGGCCGGACAGGCGGACGCGCTGCGGCGGCTGTGGCCCAAGTGGGGACTGGACATCGACGGGCGCCCCCTGGACCTCGCGGAGCTGTTCGGCACCGACGGTCCCGTCGTCCTGGAGATCGGCTTCGGGATGGGCGAGGCCACCGCCCTGATGGCCGCCGCGGACCCCGGCACCGGCATCCTCGCTGTCGACGTGCACACGCCGGGACAGGGCAATCTGCTGAACCTCGCCGACCGCAACGGGCTGTCCAACATCCGGGTGGGCAACGGCGACGCCATCATCCTGCTCCGCGAGATGCTCGCGCCGGACACCCTCGGCGGACTGCGCGTCTACTTCCCGGACCCGTGGCCGAAGAAGCGCCACCACAAGCGCCGCATCATCCAGCCGGAGTTCCTGACCCTCGCCGCGACCCGCCTGAAGCCGGGCGCCGTCCTGCACTGCGCGACCGACTGGGAACCGTACGCCGAGCAGATGCTCGACGTGCTGACCGCGCACCCGGACTTCGAGAACACCCAGCCGGACGGCGGTTACGCGCCACGCCCCGGCTTCCGTCCGCTGACCCGTTTCGAGGGCCAGGGACTGGACAAGGGCCATGTGGTGCACGACCTGCTGTTCCGCCGCGCGGAGAAGCGGGCCGGACACCGGCAGGACGGCCCGCCCGGACACCGGTCCGGGAACCGGGACGAACGCCGAGAAGAACAAGCCGAGCAACCCCCCACCGGCGACTGACGCACCGCACGGCCCCACCCGGGTGCCGTCGCGGACAGCGCCCCTCCCTCGTTAGGGTCGATGCCGTGGCCACCTTTCCTCCGTACCCGACGTACCCCACCGGCTCGGCCGACGGTGCGCTGCGGCATGCGCACTGGTGGCAGCACAGATGGGTGCGTTACGGCGCCCTGATCACCCTGCTCGCGCTGTCCGGGCTCGTCATCCTGGCGCTGGTCCGCCGGCAGACCGGCACCCAGGGCTTCCTGGTGGGCCTCGGGCTCGCCGTGCTGCCCGTCCCGCTCCTGCTGGCCGCGTTCCGCTGGCTGGACCGCGTCGAACCGGGCCCCTGGCGGAACCTGCTCTTCGCCTTCGCCTGGGGCGCCTGCGCGGCGGCGCTGATAGCGATCGTCGCCAACAGTTTCGCGACCCGGTGGATAGCGACCGCGACCGCGGACCCGGCCGGCGCCGACACCCTCGGCGCCACCGTCATAGCGCCCGTCGTGGAGGAATCCGCGAAGGCCGCCGCCGTGCTGCTGGTGTTCCTCTTCCGCAGACGGGACTTCACCGGGATCGTCGACGGCGTCGTCATAGCCGGGGTGACCGCCACCGGCTTCGCCTTCACCGAGAACATCCTCTACCTCGGCAACGCCTTCGGCACCGACCAGCTCAACGGCGACCGGGGCCTGGCCTCCGTGACCGCGGCGACCTTCTTCGTGCGCGTGGTGATGTCCCCGTTCGCGCACCCGCTGTTCACCGTCCTCACCGGCATCGGCTTCGGCGTCGCCGCGCTCTCCGCGGAGCGCCGGCGGCTGCGCCGGGTGCTGCTGCCGCTGTCCGGACTGATCCTGGCCATGGGCATGCACGCCATGTGGAACGGCTCGTCGTCCTTCGGCGAGTACGGCTTCTTCGCGGTCTACGCGGCCTTCATGGTCCCCGCGTTCGGCCTGCTCACCTGGCTGGTGATCCGGACCCGCCAGCGGGAACTGCGCACGGTCCGCGCGGAACTGCCCGCCTACGCCGTCGCGGGCTGGCTGACGGCGCCCGAGCCGTTCGTCCTGGGGTCCATGCGGGCCCGTCGGCTGGCCCGCGACTACGCCGCCCACCACTTCGGCAAGGCCGCCGCCCGCTCGGTCGCCCAGTACGAGGCCTACGCGACCTCGCTGGCGTTCCTGCGGCACCGCGGGCGCCGTGGCCGCGCGGGCGCCGACTTCGTCGTACGGGAGAGGGAGCTGCTGCACGAGCTGTGGCGGCGCCGGGAGGTCGCCCGGCCCTCCCTCGCGTACGCGGCCCGGGCGTCGGCACCCGCGGTCGTACCGCCCTGGCCGCCGCTGTACGCGCCGCCGCCCGTCCACCCGTACGCCGGCCCCGCGGCGTCGTACCCGGCGCCCCACCCCGGACACGACCCCTACCCCTCGTACAACCCGTACCGCTCGTAGCGAGACCGGGAGCGGAGCCGGCGGGCCCGCAGCGGGGTACGGCCTAGGCGGACGCCTGCGTCAGCCTGGCGACCTCCGCGTCCGTCAGGGTCAGGTCGGCCAGGCCGAGGAGCGCCGGGAGCTGCTCGACCGTCCGCGCGGAGGCGAGCGGCGCCGCCACCGTCGGCCGGCCGGCGAGCCAGGCCAGGGCGACCGTGGCGTGCGGGACGCCCCGGGACCCGGCGATCTCGTCGAGCGCGGCCAGCACCCGCTTCCCGCGCTCGGTCTCCAGGTGCTTGCCCGCGCCGGCGGCCCGCGCCGAGTCGACCGTCGTACCCGGGCGGTACTTGCCGGTGAGGAAGCCGGAGGCCAGGGCGTAGTACGGGACGGCGGCGAGGCCGGAGCGGGAGGCGATCTCCTCCAGCGGGCCCTCGTAGGTCCGCCGCGAGACGAGGTTGTAGTGGGGCTGGAGGGCGATGTAGCGGACCAGGCCCTCGCGGTCGGAGAACTCCAGCGACTCCTGGAGCCGCTCGGGCGAGATGTTGGAGGCACCGACGGCGCGCACCTTGCCGGCCCGCACCAGCTCGTCGAGCGTGCCGATGATGTCCTCGACGGGGACCGAGGGGTCGTCGTAGTGCGTGTAGTAGAGGTCGATGTAGTCGGTGCCCAGCCGGCGCAGCGAGGCGTCGGCGGCGGCCCTGAGGGTGTCGGGCGCCAGCCCCTTGTACGCCGGATGGGCGCCGGCCTTGGTCGCGAGAACGACGTCGGAGCGGTTGCCGCGCGCGGCGAACCACCTGCCGATGACGGTCTCCGACTCGCCGCCCTGGTTGCCGGGCGCCCACGAGGAGTAGGTGTCCGCGGTGTCCACGAAGTTGCCGCCGGCCGCCGCGTAGGCGTCCAGAACGGCGAAGGACTGCGCCTCGTCGGCGGTCCAGCCGAAGACGTTGCCGCCGAGGGCGAGCGGGAAGACCTCTAGGTCCGACGGGCCGAGCTTGCGGAGGGAAGTCATGGACGACCCCAACACCGCGGGCGGTGCCGCCTATTCCGCGCGCCCGGCCGGACGGGGACCTACGGGTTGAGGCCCTTGCTCTGCAGCCAGGCCATCGGGTCGATGCCGGTGGCGGCGCCGCCCGGGTGGACCTCCATGTGCAGGTGCGGCCCGGTCACGTTGCCCGTCGCGCCCACCCGTCCGATGACGTCACCGGTGGCGACCTTCTGGCCCACGCTGACGCTGATGGACGACTGGTGGCACAGCCAGACCTCGGTGCCGTCCTCCAGGGTGAGGATGGTGCGGTAGCCGTACGAACCGGCCCAGCCCGCCTCGGTGATGGTGCCGGTGTGCACGGCCTTGATCAGCGTGCCGGTGGGCGCCGCGAAGTCGAGGCCGGTGTGGTAGCCGGAGGACCACATGGAGCCCGAGTCCATGAAGCGCGACGTGAGCGTGTACGACGAGGTCGGCAGTGCGTAGCTCTTGGCGAGTTCGGCGAGGCGCTCCGCCTCGGCCTTCTCCTTGGCCTCCTGCTCCGCCTTCTTCTTGGCGGCGGCGGCCTTGGCCTCGGCCTCGTCCTGGGTCTTGGCTGCTTCCTCGGCGGCCTTCTTGACCGCGGCCGCCTGCGCCGCCTCGGCGGCCTTGAGGTCGACCTGGTCCTGCTGCGACTCGGCCTGCTGCATGATGCGGGCGCGCAGGGCCTCGCCCGCGTCGGCGCCCTGCGCGGCGTCCGAGGTGGTCAGTCCCGCACTGGTCAGCGGGGTGGCGGAGCCCTCCGGCGCGCCGGAGTCGGCGTCGTCCGATATCAGGCTCTTGGCCGAATCGGCGACCGACGACAGGTCGGGCATCGAGATGGAGACCGGCGGCTTGCCGCTCTGCGCGGTGGCCATGCCGCCCGCGCCGACGGCGGCGATGACGCCGACGCCGAGGACGGTGGAGCTGCGGGCGAGTCCTCCGCCGCGCTGCTTGGAGACGCGGTGCCGGCCACGGACGGGACGGACGGAATCCTCGGTGGGATTCCACTCCTCCCAGGGGCCCTCGTCGGTGCCGCGGCCGTAGCCGAAGGTGTTGCTCTGCTGGTCACTCGGCGCGAACGAGGTTGACTGGGCAGGCCGGTTGGACGCCACGTGGGCGCGCTCCTTTCCTT
The DNA here is from genome assembly GCF_053611025.1 of Streptomyces sp. NPDC054842. Taxonomy (NCBI): domain Bacteria; kingdom Bacillati; phylum Actinomycetota; class Actinomycetes; order Kitasatosporales; family Streptomycetaceae; genus Streptomyces; species Streptomyces sp. NPDC054842. Next base: position 208,138 of record NZ_JBSGZN010000006.1, on the reverse strand, counting down.
CCTTCTCGCCTACCGGGTTAGCTGACGGGTTCGGAGCAGGAAGGTCTCCTACGCGCGTCAACCAGGGCGCACTGCACCGCGGAAGACGCTCGATTCACCCCAAGTTGGTGGTTCCCCGGTTCCCTTGCGGAGTTCGGCGCGTGCGCACGGAGCCATCTCTTGTGACGGCTGGGACGACCGCGCTGCGTTATCGAACGTTAATAGACTCGGGTCCCGTATTCCAAGCTGTTCCGACTGATCATTAACGTCTTCGCCACGGACTTACGGGTCACGGGCGGTGAAAACCGGGCGAGTTGACCCTGCGAGCTAAACCTCTTTTTCGCTGACGGTTCGTCAGTTGTTATGCAGAGTGGCGTTGTCCGATCACCGGCGGTGACCGCGCCGCGCGAGGGCGCGCGAAGACGCGTCGGTGGCTCATGGCCGCCGTACGGCCAGCAGCGCCAGATCGTCCGTCGTCCCGTCGCCCGTGTGCCGGTGCACGTCCTCGATGAGCGTGTCGAGCAGCGCCTCCGGGTCGCGGAAGGCCCGTCCGGCGAGACGGGCCGCCGGATCGTAGAACCGGCCCTCCGGGTCGCGCGCCTCCGACAGCCCGTCGGTGTAGCAGAGCAGCGTGGCCCCGCCCGGGAACGGCACCACGGCGGCGCGGTCGGGCCAGGTGCCCAGTTCGCCCATCCCGAGGGGCAGCGCGGACTCCAGCGCCTGGAGCGTGCGCAGCGTGCCGTCCGCGTGCAGGAGCAGCGGCGGGGGATGGCCGCGGTTCACGACGCGCACGAGGCCGTCCCCGTGCGGGATCTCCGCGAGGACGGCCGTGGTGAACCCCTCGAAGGCGTCCAGCCCGTCGCGCCGCGTGCCCTCGCGCGCCAGCGCCCGCTCCAGACGCTGGGCGACCGCCTCCAGCGTCGACTCGTGCTCGGCCGCCTCACGGAACGCCCCGATGACGACCGCGACCGCCGTCACCGCGCCCATCCCCTTGCCCCGCACGTCCCCGACGACCAGCCGCACCCCGTACGGGGAGTCCTGCACCGCGTACAGGTCGCCGCCGATGAACGCGTCGGCCTGCGCCGCCTCGTAGCGCGCCGCCACCCGCAGCCCGCCGATCTGCTCCTCCGGCCGCGGCACCACGGCGCGCTGGGCGGCCTCGGCGATCTCCCGGGCGGAGGCGAGCCGCCGGTCGGTGCGGCGGACGAGCATGTTGATGAGCACGGCCAGGACGGTGACGGTCGCCACGGTGACCAGCTCGGTGACCGCGTCCACGTGCGCGACGATCCCGAGGTCGATGTGCACGGCGAGGACGGCGGCGACCGCGGCGAGGCCGGTGAGGACCGTGCCGCGCAGCGAGAACAGCGGAGCGGCGACCAGGGGCGCGGCGGTGAAGAAGGGGGCCGCCGTGAACTGCGACGGGGTGAGGTAGTCGTAGAGGATCCCGGCGGTGATCAGCAGCGCGGGCAGTACGCGGACGGCGGCGCGCGCGTACGAGATCCGGCGGGCAACGGGCTCCCCGGGGCCGGGCGGTGACGGGTCGCCCAGTCCCGGGTCGGGCACCGGATCGCCGGGCAGCCGTCCCCCGGCCCGCTCGCGCCGTTCGGGGAGGGGCCGCCGGTCCGGGCCGCCGTCCAGGGTGGCGGCGCCGGGCAGGGGGCCGCCGTCGGGCACGGGGTCGCCGTCGGGCACGGGGCCGCCGTCGGGCACGGGGCCGCCGTCAGGCACGGGGCCGCCGGGGTCCGGCGCGGACCGGTGGTCGGCGTCGGGGAACCGGCCGCCGGCCCCGCCGGCCTCCGGCCCTCGCGCGCCACCTCGCTGCCCCACCCGTCCAGGTTTCCCGCGGCGGGGACGGGCGGCGACCGGTGTGGACCGACCGGATGACACCGGCGGGAGCGCCACCGGGCCCGGACCGGGAAACGACTCAGGGCCGGAACTCGATGATCCGAGTTCCGGCCCTGGGCCTTCAGTAGCGGGGACAGGATTTGAACCTGCGACCTCTGGGTTATGAGCCCAGCGAGCTACCGAGCTGCTCCACCCCGCGTCGTTGAGACCAGTGTACGCCATCGGCGGGGGCGCGGGCGCACACCCGGTCCCGGCCACCCCCGCGACCTGGGATTTCGGCCGCTGCCGGGGATCAGGCGGCCGGGTTGCCGGCGTGGGTCAGGGTCTCCCACGACACGAACAGGTCGTCCGTTCCGGCGGGCCGGGTCCGCTCGACGAGCCTGCGGGCGGCCGGGACGCGGACGTCGAGGCGGCCCTCCAGGTGGTTGAGCGCGACCTCCATGTCGGGCCCCATGTCGCGGTCGACCCTGCCGCCGCACAGCCAGCGGGGCGCGGTCTCGCCCAGCTGGTAGCGGGCGTGGAAGGAGAGCGCGGCCCGCAGCCGGTCCTCGACCTCGCGGTACAGGTCGACGCCCTGGTGCCAGGCGGTCTCGGCGATGTGGGCGGTGGCGGCGAGCGCGTACCCCACGTGCTTGAAGTTGCGGCAGGTCTCCTGCGCGACCCCGTCCGTGTACCGCTTCTGACCGAACCAGTACGTCGTCATCTTCTGCGGGGTGTTCACCGTGCCGCCGGCCGGGGCCATCGGCAGTCGGCCGTCCCGGTGCAGGTAGAAGTAGGCGGGGACGCGCTGCCGGAACCGCCGGAGCGCGGCGTCGAAGGCCCGGTGGTCGTCGAGGAAGACGGCGATCCCGATGGCGGCGTCGGTCATGACGAGGTCCCAGTTGCCGTTGAAGTCGGGGACCTCCTGGGTGACTTCGGGCAGATACACGGTCCGCAGCATGCGCCGGAACCGCTCGACGCCCGCCGCCGGCCAATGGGCCCCGGTGTGCCGAACGATCTCCCCGGCGCGGGCCCAGGTGGACCCCGCCCAGGCGGTCTGGAGCCCGGCGTTGGCCTCGGTGTGCCGCCGCACCCGGCCCGACCAGGCGTCCATGATCTCGATCGCCTTGGCCGCGTGCTCGGGCCGGCCGGTGACACTCCACAGCAGGGCCTGGGTGTACGCCGCGATGGCGTCCTCGCGCTCCTCGACGCAGCCGCGCCCGGCCCGGGTGTCGGGCGGGCACGCCACGGTCGGGTACGGCCTGGCCCGCCACTTGTACGACCCGTACCGGCTGTCCCGCATGCCAAGGAAGGCGCTCACCCACGGCTGCTCGCCCTGGTCCACATGCCGCCGCACGCTGTCCAGCTGCTCCCTGCTGACCAGCACTCCGGGGTGCTCGAACGCGCCGTCCTCGGGGCGTGCCCGCACCGCCGAGCGCGCGTGCGAGGACGTCCCGCAGGACGCCAGCAAGCCCACCAGCAGCGGTGCGAGCAGCACCGCCGTCCACCGCCGCCCCACTGAACGCATCGCCTCGACCTCCGGGTCCGCCGCATCGCCTCCTCGCAGCCTGACCCGTCGGCGGCCCGCCCGCAGGACGGCTTAGCCCGTCCGGCAGGCGCCCCCGGTCACCGCGAGCGGGCCGCGGTCACGCCCGGGCGGTTCCGGCGGGCGGCAGCAGGTGCCGGTTGGGCGCCTCGGCCTCCTCCTCGTACTCCGGCAGGACGACGACGTCGGCGCCGCCCGCCGCCAGGACCCCGCTGCCGTCGGCACCCGCGACGAACGTGTCCGGCTCCCGCCAGGCGGTGACCACGCGCCGCACCCCGGCGTCCAGGATCAGCCGGGCGCAGGGCGCGGGCCGGGACGCGCGGCGGGCGCAGGGCTCCAGGCTGCTGTAGACGGTGGCGCCGGCCAGGCGCGGGTCCGCCGGGTCGGTCAGGGCGAGCGCGGCCTCCTCGGCGTGCTCCACCGGATCGCTGCGGCGCGAGTACCCGCGGGAGATCTCCGTGCCGTCCGCCGCCACGATCACCGCGCCGACGCTGAAGGCGGTGTCCGAGGGCGGGCACTGGGCGGCCAGTTCGCAGGCCAGCGCCAGCCAGCGCCGGTCGGCGGCGGTGGCGAGCGGGCCGGTGCCGGGAGCGGTGGGGGCGTAGCGCATGAGGACGACGTCCCCGACGGGCCGCGTCTCCAGCAGGCTCATCCGCCCCGCCGGGTAGGGGCCGGGGCCGAACATCCGGGGCGCGTCCGGTGCGCCCACGAGGAGCGGGGCGACGACCAACTGCAGTTCGTCGGCGAGTCCTTGGCGCAGCAGCTGGGTGTGCACCCGGCCGCCGCCCTCCACCATGAGCCGCCGGACACCCCGGACGTCGTGCAGGTGCTCCAGGACGACCCGCCAGTCCAGTGCGGGGCCCGCCGCGACGATCTCGACGCCGAGGCCGTGCAGGGCGGCGGCGGCCCGGGCGGCCCCCGTGTCGGTCGTGTAGACGGCCTTGTCGCCGCCGGTGTGCCAGAACTGTGCCGCCGGGTCCAAGTCGCCGGACCCGCTGACGGTGACCTTGAGGGGGTACTCCGGCCGCCCGGCGTCGAGCCGCGCCCGCCGCCGCTCGGCCGAGTTCACCAGCAGCCGGGGGTTGTCGGCGCGGATGGTGCCCGCGCCGATGAGGATCGCGTCGCTGGACGCCCGTACCTCGTCGACCCGGTCGAAGTCGGCCGGCCCCGAGAGCAGCAGCCGGTCGGGCCCGGTGTCGTCCAGGAAGCCGTCCAGGGAGACGGCGGCGGACAGCAGGACGTGGGGGTGGGGCATGGGCGCACTCTCCGGCTCCGAGCGCTCGGCTCGTGGTGGTTCGGGTCAACGACAACAGCGCCCCACCCGGCCGGAGCCGCGTGAGGCGCTGTGCGTGGTAGACCCTGTGGGACTCGAACCCACAACCAATGGATTAAAAGTCCACTGCTCTGCCAATTGAGCTAAGGGTCCACGCAACGGCTCGCGCCGATGCATCCCCGAGCATAGCCGGACGCGGCCGGGACTCCGATCGGGTATCGGTGACCCGGCCGCGCCGAGCGGTCTGAAGTGGGCGGGAAGGGTCAGGGATCGACCGGTTCGGGTGCGCCCGCGCGGGCGGCCTCGCGGGCGATGGTGCGTTCGTGGGCGGGGTTGAGGAACCAGTGGCGGGCCGAGACCAGCCACCAGGTCGCGGCGAAGCCGAGGACGACGAGGACCGCGACCGGGGCGTAGTTGAAGGTCTCCCAGGTGACCGGCGAGACCTGCGGGAGCATGAAGAGGACGGTGATGACGGCGACCCAGGCGACGGAGACGACCCCGATCGCCCGCGACCAGCGGCCCAGGTGCCAGGGCCCCCGCTCGAACGCCTCCCCCTTGCGCAGCCGCAGCAGCGTCGGGATGACGTACGCGATGTAGAGGCCGATGACGGCGATCGACGTCACGGCGGCGTACGCCGTCACGTTGATCAGGTACGGGAGGCCGAGCACCAGGGCGCCCAGTGCCGCCAGCCAGACCGCCGCGACCGGGGTCCTGGTCCGCGGGTTCACGGTGTGCCAGACCCGCGAGAACGGCAGCGCGCCGTCGCGCGAAAAGGCGTAGATCATGCGGCTGTTGGCGGTGACGGAGGCCATCCCGCAGAAGAGCTGGGCGCCGATGACGACCAGCAGCAGGAGTTTGCCCGCCGTCGCCCCGAGCGCGTCGAGCAGGATCTGCGCGGGCGGCGCCCCCGTCGCCGAGCCGAGCGCCTTGTCGTACGACTGGATGGCGTAGGTGAAGCCGAGGAGCAGGACGAAGCCCGCTATCCACGACGTCCAGATGGAGCGGACGATGCCCCGGGGGCCGGCCGTCGAGGCGTCGTGCGTCTCCTCGGTCATATGGGCCGAGGCGTCGTAGCCGGTGAAGGTGTACTGGGCCATCAGCAGGCCGAGGAGGACGACGTAGACCCCGCTGCCCCAGCCCGTGTTGTTCACGAACTCGGTGAACACGAAGGACGTCGACTGATGGTGGTCGGGCACGAGGGCGAGCGCGCCGACGATGACCGCGACGCCGAGCACGTGCCACCACACGCTGACGCTGTTGAGGAGGCCGACGATGCGGACCCCGAAGGTGTTGAGGAGTCCGTGCAGGACGAGGATCCCGGCGAAGAGCAGGACCGTCCTGCCCGGGGTGACCTCGAAGTCGAACTGGAGGTTCAGGTAGGCGCCGAGGAAGGAGGCCGCCCCAAAGTCGATGCCGGCGGTCACGGCGAGCTGCCCGAGGACGTTGAACCAGCCGGTGAACCACGCCCAGGCCGCGGCCGTGCGGGGCGGCGCCAGCCGGTGGGCCCAGAAGTACAGTCCCGCGGAGGTGGGATAGGCCGAACAGATCTCCGCCATCGCCAGTCCGACGAACAGCGTCATCAGTCCGACCGCGACCCATCCCCAGGTGATCACGGCGGGGCCGCCGGTGTTCATTCCGAACAGGTACAGGGTCAGACAGCCCGACAGGACCGAGATGATCGTGAAGGACACCGCGTAGTTCGAGAACGCGGACATCCGGCGGGCGAGGACCTGGGTGTAGCCGAGCTGGGCGAGCCGTTCCTCGTCGGAGAGGGCGGCGGAGGGGTCACGCGCCCCTGACGCGGGTGGAGTTGTCATGCCCCCAGCGATTCCCTTACCGGGTGCCCGATATGCGCGGCACGAAGGCCGAAACTCGACCGTGACCAGGCCGGAAACGATCAGCCCGGACAGCCGGAAGGGCCCGCACGACGTGAGTCGTGCGGGCCCTTCCGGTCAGGGCGCGAGGCCCGTCACCTGATCAGCCGTTGCGCTTCCAGCGCGGCTTCTCGTCACGGCGGCCGAAGGAGCCGGCGCCGGTGCCGCGGTGGTCGTCACGACGGCCGTACGGGCGGTCGTGGCTGCCGGAGCGGAACCCGCTGGAGGGGCGGTTGTCCTGGCGGTCGCGGTTGAAGGGACGGTCGCTGCCGCGGTGACCGCCGCGCTCGTCGCGACGCTCGAAGGTGCGGCCGCCACGGTCGTTGTCGCGGCGGAAGCCACCGCGGTCGCCACCCTCACGGCGCTCGAAGGTACGGCCACCGGCGTTGCCACCGCGGTCGTCACGACGGTCGTCGCGGCGGAACCCACCACGGTCGCCACCCTCACGGCGCTCGAACGTACGGCCACCGGCGTTGCCACCGCGGTCGTCACGACGGAACCCACCGCGGTCCCCACCGTCACGGCGCTCGAACGAACGGCCACCGGCGTTGCCGCCACGGTCGTCACGACGGTCGTCGCGGCGGAACCCACCACGGTCCCCACCGTCACGGCGCTCGAACGAACGGCCACCACGGTCGTCACGGCGGTCGTCGCGGCGGAAACCGCCACGGTCGCCACCGTCACGGCGCTCGTAGTTGCCGCGGTCGTCACGGCGCTGACGCGGCGCCTCGTAGGCACGCTCACGCTCGACGGGCTGCTCGGCGGCCTCGGCGGGAGCCTCGGCCACGGCCTGCTCGGCGGCGGCCGCGACAGCCGCCTCCGGGTCGTCGCCCCGCTCGCGGGCGGCACGGGCGACCAGCCGGTCGGCCTCCTCGCGGAGCTCGGCCGCGCGGCGCTGCGCACGCTCCAGCTCCTTGGTGAGCTGGGAGACCTCGCGCTCGGCCTGCTGCGCCGCGTTGCCGGCGGACTCGGCCTGGACCTCGGTCATCGAGCGGGCGCCGGTGATCTCGGCGACCTCGGGCTCGAAGGCCGTACCGGAGTTGATGATGTGGCGCGAGGCGTCGACGCCCGCGTCCTCCATCAGACGGAAGATCTGACGGCGCTGGTGCGGCAGGGACAGCGAGACGACGGTGCCGGAGCGGCCGGCGCGCGCGGTGCGGCCGGAGCGGTGCAGGTAGTCCTTGTGGTCGCCGGCCGGGTCCACGTTCAGCACGAGGTCGATGCCGTCGACGTGGATGCCGCGGGCGGCGACGTCGGTGGCGACCAGGGCGTTGACGTAGCCCTTCTTGAAGTCCTCGAGCACGCGGGTGCGGGCACCCTGCGTCATGCCGCCGTGCAGCGCGTCGGCCTTCACGCCGGACTCGCAGAGCTGCTCGGCGATGCGGTCGGCGCCCAGCTGGGTGCGGACGAAGATGATCGTGCGGCCCTTGCGGGAGGCGATCGCGGCGGTGACCGGCGCCTTGTCCTTGGGCTTCACGATGAGGATGTGGTGCGACATGGTCGTGACGTTGCCCTGGGCGCTGTCGACCTCGTGCGTGACCGGGTTGGTCAGGTAGCGCTTGACCAGCGTGGAGATCTCGTTCTCCATCGTGGCCGAGAAGAGCATGCGCTGGCCGCCGCCGGGGATCTGGTCGAGCAGCTCGGTGACCTCGGGCAGGAAGCCCAGGTCGGACATCTGGTCGGCCTCGTCGAGGACGGCGACCTGGACGTTCTCCAGCGAGCAGGCGCCGCGGCTGATGATGTCGCGCAGACGGCCCGGGGTGGCGACGAGGACGTCGACGCCGCGCTCCAGGGCGTAGATCTGGTTGCCCATCGACGTGCCGCCGCAGACGACCTTCATCTTCAGGCCGAGGACGTCGCCGTACGGCTGGAGCGCGTCCGCGACCTGCATCGCGAGCTCACGGGTCGGCGTGAGGATGATGCCGCGGGGCTTCTTCTTCTCGGTGTGGCCGCCGGACAGCGTCGCGAGCAGCGGGAGACCGAACGAGAGGGTCTTGCCGGAGCCGGTGCGGCCACGGCCGAGGATGTCCTTGCCGGCCAGGGCGTCCGGGATGGTCGCGGCCTGGATCGGGAAGGGGGCGGTCACGCCGTTCTGCGCGAGCTTGCGCACGACGCCCTCGGGGAGACCCAGAGTGGCGAAGGTGACCTCGGGAGCGGACTCCGCGGCCGGCGCGAGCTCTACGACGTCGGCGCCCTCGGTGTCGGTGTTCTCGGGCACGACGACGTGATCAGTACTGGAAACAGACATGCGAAATGCGAACCTTCCGGAGTTCTACGGCACGCGCCCAAACTCCGTGAAGTCGCAATCGACCGCCTCTATGCGGTCCGGCCACGGCAAGGGAGAGTACGCGCCACGCGGCGCTCTCTGTTGGCGCCGGGCAAATGGGATCAAACGATCTACCACCATACGCACCCCCCACCCCGCCTGGCAAACCGCCCCCGCCCAACCGCTCGAACACCCCCGCGAAACCCCCACCCAACAGAACATAACCCCAGCTCAGCACCCCTCCCTCTCCCCCACGTGACCTACCTCACGCCCCCACCCCAACCCCCTCCACCCGCACCCGAGCCGCACAACGAATCCGCGCCACCGAACCCGCACCCGCACCCGCACCCGCAGCGAGGCCCCCGGCGGCCCGCACGTCCATCAGCAGGCCCGTGAAACCCGCAGTCGCCCTCCGGCGGAAGGGGGCGCGCCGGTACATCACATGGCCGTTGCAGGCCGGGCAGAAGGCTCAGGCTCACCCCTGGACCGGACGGCCACGCCCGGCATGCAACGGGCGGATGTACCGGCGTGCCCCCGACCCACCGCCCCCGGCCGCGGACCACGACGGCTCAGGACGCCCGGTCCGAGAACGGGGCCCCCGCCCGAGGCGCCGGCTCCCGCTGCACCAGCTGCGTGGTCTGCTCATGCGCCGACGACGACGGCTCCGCGGTCGGATCGGCGGACGGCTGCGCGGTCTCCGTGGCCGTCGGCCCGACCGTCCGCGTGGGCGTGGGCTCACCCTTCGTGGGCCCGGGCTCCCCCGGCCGCCCCCCGCCTTTGCCGCCGCCACCGTCGCCCTTGCCGCCTTTTCCGCCCTTGCCGCCCTTGCCGTCCTTCGACGTCGCCTCGTCCGAGGGCTTCGCGGACCGCCCCCCGGACGCGGAGGCGGAGGCGGACGCCGACCCCGACGCCGAGTCCGGCCCACCCGGGCCGCCCCGCCCCCCGGGCCCACGGTGGAACCCCGCCGCGCCCCCGGACCCCGCCGGCCCTCCGTCGGGCGCCTCGCCGCCCCGCTGCCCGGAGGAGTGCGACGGCCCGGGGCCCGCCCCGCCGTCGCCCACGCTCATGCAACCGGCAGCCGCGGCGACGGCGACGACCGTGGCGGCCAGACGGACGGGTACGTACAAGGCGCGCACGGGCAGCCACCTCCGAGGGCGGGTCGGGAGTCCGTCTGCCCAACTCCCGTCGCACGCCCGAGGACACGCGCCCCCGGGAGCGACCCACCCCCATCCGGCCACCCACCCGCTCCGGACGCGCGCCCCTCGGCCGACGCGAAGTCACCTCACCCGAACGGCGACCCGCACCCGGTCACCGTCACCCCGTCACCCCGTCACCCCGTCACCCCGTCACCCCGTCACCCGTACCCCAACGCGTGCAACCGCGCGTCGTCGATCCCGAAGTGATGGGCGATCTCGTGGACGACGGTCACCTCGGTCTCCGCGACCACGTCCTCACGCGTGTCGCACATCCGCAGCGTCGGCAGCCGGTAGACCGTGATCCGGTCCGGCAGCACCCCGGCGTACCACTCGCCGCGATCGGTCAGCGGCGTCCCCTCGTACAACCCGAGCAGCTCGGGATCGTCGGCGGGCGGTTCGTCCTCGACGAACACCGCCACGTTGTCCATCAACCGCGTCAGCTCCGGCGGAATCCGGTCCAACGCCTCGGACACCAGTTCCTCGAACTCCTCGCGCGTCATCTCCAGCACACCGCCATTGTCGGGTACGAGCCCCTCACGCGAGAGTCCACGCACGAGGCTCCCCCGCGCGAAAAGACAGCAGCCCACCGACACTCCCGCACAAGCGACGACAGCCGGCTCGGCCCGGCCCCGGCCACCCCACCGCCCGCCCCGGCCACACGCCCCGGCCGTGCGCCCCGCATATCCACCCCCACCCCTGGGCATACGGCACCAATGGCCAGCGCCGCAGCCACCAAGCACCGCCTACGCACCCGCATCCGCAACGCACCCCGCGCCCTGCTCCGGCGCCACCGCTCCCGCCGCGGCCACCCCGAGGTCGAACTGGTCCAGCAGCCGCACCCGTACACCCGCGCCCTGGGCCTGACGGCCGTCGTCCTGCTGGGCGCCTGGCTCGGCCTGCTGATCGTCGGCAACGTGCGCGTACCGGTCGGCCCGATGGACACCACGATGACGCTGCGCCCCTCCCTGACCGGCGGCACGAAGATCAACATCTCTCCGCTGGGAGCCCTGGAGCTGAGCAGCCACCAGGCCCCCATCCGCCTGGACGTGGACGTCGACCAACTGGACCCGGTCCGCTCCCAGGCGCTCGTGGACCACCCGGAACGGCTCTCCGGCCTCCAGGACGAGGTGACGCGCGACGTCGAGCACGGCACCGTCGACCTGGCGGTCCGCTCCTGCGTCGCCGTCGTCTCCGGTGCCACGGCGCTGGGCCTCGCGGTGTACCGCCGCCCCCGCCGGGCCCTCGCGGCCGGCGGCCTGGCACTCGCCCTCCTGGCCTCGTCCGGGGCGACCGCGTACGCCACCTGGAACCCGAAGTCGGTCCTGGAGCCGAAGTTCTCCGGACTGCTCTCCTCGGCCCCCTCGGTCGTCGGCGACGCCCGCAGCATCGTCAGCGAGTTCGACGTCTACCAGAAGGAGTTGGCGCGTCTGGTGACGAACGTGACGAAGCTGTACGACGTCACCTCCACGCTTCCGGCGTACGAACCGGACCCGGCCACCATCCGGGTGCTGCACGTCTCCGACATCCACCTCAACCCGGCGAGCTGGAAGATCATCGCCTCGCTGGTGGAGCAGTACGACATCGACGTGATCGTGGACTCGGGCGACACGATGGACCACGGCTCGGCGGCGGAGAACGGCTTCCTGGACCCGATCCCGGACCTGGGCGCCCCGTACGTGTGGGTGCGCGGCAACCACGACTCCGCCGAGACCCAGCGCTATCTGGAGCGCATGAGGAACGTGCACGTCCTGGACGACGCGAGGGCGGTCTCGGTGGCCGGCCTGCGCTTCGCCGGCATCGGCGACCCGCAGTTCACGCCGGACCGCACGGCCAGGGTGGGGGGCGACGCGGCCGAGCGGATGGCGGGGCTGCGGCTGGCGTCGGCCCTGGTGGACCAGAAGAAGGCGGGCACGCCGGTCGACATCGCCGTCGCCCACAACCCGGACGCGGCCCGGCAGACGGACGGCGACGTGCCGCTCGTCCTGGCGGGGCACGTTCACCACGAGGAGATGGAGGTCATGCCGTTCGGCACGAGGCTCCGTGTCGAGGGTTCGACGGGCGGCAGCGGACTGCGGGCCGTGGAGGGTAAGTACCCGGACCCCATCGAGGCGTCGGTCCTCTACCTGGACCGCGACACGCGCCGGCTGCAGGCCTGGGACGAGATCGAGCTGGGCGGCCTCGGCCTGACGACGGCGGAGGTCAGCCGCCACCTCCCGAAGGAGAACCAGCCCGGCGCACCCCGCTTCTCCAGCCCCTCACCGAGCCCCAGCCCCAGCCCCAGCCCCTGACGGGACCCGGCCCCCGGCCCGGGACCCGCCCCGGCCGACCCGCCGCCCCGAACCCACAGCCCCTCGCCCAACCCCACCCCCGACGGCTCGCCCGCCGCCCCCGACGACGATCACCGGTCCCCGCCGGTACGGGCCCCGTCCCGGCGCCGGCCCCCACCGGGACGGCCGCCGGACCCCCGCCGCCACCGGTGCTCCCGGCCCGCCGGAACCCCTCCGGAAACCGTTTTGGCGATACCTCCCGCCATCCCATATGCTTCTCACGTCCCCGACGCGCTGAGAAGCGCCCAGGCGGGCCGATAGCCCTCATCGTCTAGCGGCCTAGGACGCCGCCCTTTCAAGGCGGTAGCACGGGTTCGAATCCCGTTGGGGGCACGCAAAACCGTGTGCGACACTGTTTCACGCAGCCGCACACAACAGCTTGGTCCTGTGGAGCAGTTTGGAGTGCTCGCCACCCTGTCAAGGTGGAGGCCGCGGGTTCAAATCCCGTCAGGACCGCTGAGATTCCGCGAGGAATCTCGTGGCTGGGTAGCTCAGTTGGTACGAGCGATCGCCTGAAAAGCGATAGGTCGCCGGTTCGACCCCGGCCCCAGCCACCACCCGAAGGCCCCGTCCGCCAGGACGGGGCCTTCGTCGTACACGCGGTGACCCGCCCGGCCGTCGCGCCCCGTGCCGGTACCGCCACCGCCGCCTCAGGCCGCGTGCGCCGGCTCCCCCTCACGGCCGCCCGGATGCCGGTGCCGCCAGGTCCAGAACACCCCGCAGGAGACCAGGGCCCAGCCGGCCAGCACCAGGAACGGGAAGACGTGCTGGTGACCGGCGAAGTACACCGCCGTGTGCTGGGCGTTGACCGAGGCCCCCGGGGGCAGCCAGCGCCCGATGGTGCCGAGCGCGGACGGCAGCAGCGGCCAGGACACCGCGCCGCCCGACGAGGGGTTGCCGAGCAGGACCATCAGCCCCCAGGTGGGCAGCATCGCCCAGCGCCCGAAGAGGGTGTTGAACATGCTGAAGACCATGCCGGAGGTGAACATCGTCAGCGCGAGGATCAGCCAGGACTCCACGAAGGGCAGATCGAGCGCGCCCAGCACCCAGTCCACCACCACCGCGATCACGAACGCGCCGAGCAGGGCGTACGCGGCCGTGAACGCGATGCGCTCCAGGGGGTTCAGCGCCTTGGCGTGCACGCTGAGCTGGATCGCCCCGACGAAGCCGATGATCACGGCCGCCAGCGAGACGTAGAAGATCGCGAGGCCGCGCGGGTCACCCGCCTGGAGGGGCTTGATGTCCTTGACGGTGACCGCGACCCCGGTCGCCCTGCCGACGGCCGGCCCGGCCTTGGCGATGATCTCCGCGACCGAGGCGCCGGACGCCCCGGAGACGTCGATCCTGACCGCGCGCCCCGCGTCCCGCACGTCGAGGATCGCGAAGACCTTCTGGTCGTCCACCGCCTCGACGGCCGCCGCCCGGCTGTCGTAGGCGTGCATCCGCAGGGACGCGTCGAGCGCCTTCTCCATGCCGTCGACGAAGGCCCTGCCCCGCACCGTGTCGTAGGCGCCGGTCACCGCCGTCGGCACGTGCCGGGGCGTCGGGTTGGCCATGGTGTACGTGTACGAGCCGGCGAAGAGGCCCGCCGCCGCGGCGAGGATCAGCACCAGCACGGACGCGGGCAGGAACGGGGACTCCTTGAACGCCGCCCAACGCTCGCCCCGGGTGGGGGTTCTGCCATGGGCGCCGTGCGGCATCTCGGACATACGGACACGCTAAAGGCGCCCAAGGGATATTTCCTGACGGAACGGGAGGTTCCGTCGCCTTCTCCCCGGCACCCCGGCCCCTGCGGGCCCGACGCGCAAAAGCGTTCGCCACTCATTTCGCCGAGGTGAGATCCTGGATCGCGTATGTCTACGCATCCTGCCCCCGTTCTCGGCGATCTCGCCGCCCGCCTGACCGAGCTGTCCCTGCGCGACGCGCACCGGCTCGGGCGCAGGCTCGAAGGCGCGCGCAAGATCCGCAAGCCCGAGGCCCGGTCCGCCGTGCTCGCCGAGATCGACACAGAGGTCACCCGGGCCGAGACCCGCATGGCCGAGCGGCGCCGCCGCGTCCCGGCCGTCACCTATCCCGAACAGCTCCCGGTCAGCCAGAAGAAGGACGCGATCGCGGAGGCCATCCGTGACCACCAGGTCGTGATCGTCGCGGGCGAGACCGGCTCCGGCAAGACCACGCAGATCCCCAAGATCTGCCTGGAGCTCGGCCGGGGCGTCCGGGGCATGATCGGACACACCCAGCCCCGCCGGATCGCCGCCCGCACCGTCGCCGAGCGGGTCGCCGACGAGCTCGACACGCCCCTCGGCGAGGCCGTCGGCTGGAAGGTCCGCTTCACCGACCAGGTGAACCCGGACGGCACCTTCGTCAAGCTCATGACGGACGGCATCCTGCTCGCGGAGATCCAGACGGACCGCGAGCTGCGCGCGTACGACACGATCATCATCGACGAGGCCCACGAGCGGTCGCTGAACATCGACTTCCTGCTCGGCTACCTGGCCCAGCTGCTGCCCAAGCGGCCGGACCTCAAGGTCGTCATCACCTCGGCGACCATCGACCCGGAGCGCTTCTCGCGGCACTTCGGCGACGCCCCGATCGTCGAGGTCAGCGGCCGTACGTATCCCGTGGAGGTCCGCTACCGGCCGCTCCTGGAGGAGGACTCCGACGACGCCGACCGCGACCAGATCACCGCGATCACCGACGCCGCCGAGGAGCTGATGGCGGAGGGCAAGGGGGACATCCTCGTCTTCCTCTCCGGTGAGCGGGAGATCCGGGACACCGCCGACGCGCTCACCAAGAAGAACTACCGGTTCACCGAGGTCCTGCCCCTCTACGCGCGCCTCTCGCACGCCGAGCAGCACCGCGTCTTCCAGCAGCACACCGGGCGCAGGATCGTTCTGGCGACCAACGTCGCCGAGACCTCCCTCACCGTGCCGGGCATCAAGTACGTCATCGACCCGGGCACCGCGCGCATCTCCCGCTACAGCCACCGCACGAAGGTGCAGCGGCTGCCCATCGAGCCGGTCTCGCAGGCCAGCGCCAATCAGCGCAAGGGCCGCTGCGGCCGTACCAGCGACGGCATCTGCATCCGGCTGTACAGCGAGGACGACTTCCTCTCCCGCCCAAAGTTCACGGACGCGGAGATCCTGCGGACGAACCTCGCCTCCGTCATCCTGCAGATGACCGCGGCCGGCCTCGGCGACATCGAGAAGTTCCCCTTCATCGACCCGCCGGACCACCGCAACATCCGCGACGGCGTGCAGCTGCTCCAGGAGCTGGGCGCCCTCGACCCGGCCCAGAAGGACCCCCGCAAGCGGCTCACGGAGACCGGCCGCAAGCTCGCGCAGCTGCCCGTGGACCCACGGCTGGCCCGGATGGTCCTGGAGGCCGACAAGAACGGCTGCGTGCGCGAGGTCATGGTGATCGCCGCCGCGCTCTCCATCCAGGACCCGCGCGAGCGCCCCGCGGAGAAGCAGGCCCAGGCCGACCAGCAGCACGCCCGCTTCCGGGACGAGACGAGCGACTTCCTCGCCTTCCTCAACCTGTGGCGGTACGTGCGCGAGCAGCAGAAGGAGCGGGGCTCGTCCTCGTTCCGCCGCATGTGCAAGCAGGAGTACCTGAACTTCCTGCGCATCCGCGAGTGGCAGGACATCTACAGCCAGCTGCGCACGGTCGCCAAGCAGATGGGCATCCAGCTGAACGAGGACGACGCGCCCGAGCAGAGCGTCCACGTCTCGCTGCTGGCCGGCCTGCTGTCCCACATCGGCATGAAGGACGTGAAGGAGACCGGCGGCGAGAGCGGCCGGAGCACCGGCAAGAACGAGTATCTGGGCGCCCGCAGCGCGAAGTTCGCGATCTTCCCCGGATCGGCGCTCTTCAAGAAGCCGCCGCGGTTCGTGATGTCCGCCGAGCTGGTCGAGACGTCCCGGCTCTGGGCCCGCGTGAACGCGCGCATCGAGCCGGAGTGGGTCGAGCCGCTGGCCGGGCACCTCCTCAAGCGCACCTACAGCGAGCCGCACTGGGAGAAGGACCAGGCCGCGGTGATGGCGTACGAGAAGGTCACGCTGTACGGCGTGCCGATCGTGGCCCAGCGCAAGGTGAACTACGGGCGGATCGACCCGGAGGCCTCCCGCGAGCTGTTCATCCGCAACGCGCTGGTGGAGGGCGACTGGCGCACGCACCACAAGTTCTTCGCCGACAACCGCAAGCTGCTCACCGAGGTCGAGGAGCTGGAGCACCGCGCACGGCGCCGGGACATCCTGGTGGACGACGAGACGCTCTTCGACTTCTACGACCAGCGGGTACCCGAACACGTCGTCTCGGGCGCGCACTTCGACTCGTGGTGGAAGCACAAGCGCCACGAGGAGCCCGAGTTCCTCGACTTCGAGCGCTCGATGCTCATCAACGAACGGGCCGGCGACGTCAGCAAGGACGACTATCCCGACGCGTGGCGGCAGGGGCCGCTCAAGTTCCGCGTGACCTACCAGTTCGAGCCGGGTGCCGACGCGGACGGCGTGACCGTCCACATCCCGCTCCAGGTGCTGAACCAGGTGACGGACGAGGGCTTCGACTGGCAGATCCCGGGGCTCCGCGAGGAGGTC
This sequence comes from Streptomyces sp. NPDC054842, assembly GCF_053611025.1. Taxonomy (NCBI): domain Bacteria; kingdom Bacillati; phylum Actinomycetota; class Actinomycetes; order Kitasatosporales; family Streptomycetaceae; genus Streptomyces; species Streptomyces sp. NPDC054842. The sequence goes on along the minus strand of NZ_JBSGZN010000006.1, from coordinate 191,255 downwards.
GTGACCGAGCTGATCAGGTCGCTGCCGAAGCCGATCCGCCGGAACTACGTCCCGGCCCCGAACTTCGCCCGGAAGTTCCTGGAGCGGGCGGTGCCCCTCCAGGAGCCGCTGGCGACGACCATGGCCCGCGAGCTGAAGCGCATGGTCGGCGTCCCGCTGACGGCCGACGACTTCGACTGGTCCCGGGTCCCCGACCACCTCAAGATCACCTTCCGGATCGTCGACGAGCGACGCCGCAAGCTCGCCGAGGACAAGGACCTCCAGGCGCTGCGGCTCCAGCTGAAGCCCCGGGCGCGCAAGGCGATCTCCCAGGCCGCCGCGGCCACCGCGGAGCGCGAGGGCGGACAGTCGCTGGAGCGCACCGGCCTGACGGACTGGACGATCGGCTCGCTCACCCGCGTCTTCGAGACGCGCCGGGCGGGCCAGCCGGTGAAGGCCTACCCCGCGCTCGTCGACGACGGGGACACCGTCTCCGTACGCCTCTTCGACACCGAGGCGGAGCAGCAGGAGGCGATGTGGAAGGGCACGCGGCGCCTGATCCTGCGCAACATCCCGGTGAACCCGGGCAAGTTCGCCTCGGACCGGCTGACGAACGCGCAGAAGCTCGCGCTGTCCGCCAATCCGCACGGCACCGTCCAGGCGCTCTTCGACGACTGCGCGATGGCCGCGGCGGACAAGCTGATCGGCGACTTCGGCGGGCCCGCGTGGGACGAGGAGTCGTACCGGAAGCTGTACGACCGGGTGCGTGCCGAGATCGTGGACACCACGGTGCGAACGGTCGGGCAGGTGCAGCAGGTCCTCGCCGCCTGGCAGGCCTGTGAGCGCCGCCTGAAGGCCACCAGGAGCGTCGCGCTGCTCGCGAACCTCGCGGACGTACGCGCGCAGCTGGACGCCCTCGTGAAGCCCGGTTTCGTGACGGAGACGGGCCTGCGCCGCCTCCCGGACCTGATGCGGTACCTGGTGGCCGCCGACCGGCGCCTCCAGCAGATGCCGACGAACGTCCAGCGGGACACCAGCCGCATGGAGAAGGTCCACGAGATGCGGGACGAGTACGCCTGGCTGCTGGAGCAGCTGCCGCAGGGCCGGCCGGTGCCCCAGCAGGTCCTGGACATCCGCTGGATGCTGGAGGAGCTGCGGGTCAGCTACTTCGCCCACGCGCTGGGCACCGCGTACCCGGTCTCCGACAAGCGGATCGTGAAGGCGATCGACGCGGCGGCCCCGTGACGGGGCCCGCACGCTGAGTGAGTTCGACCACCGGGCTCCTGCTCCTGTACAGTCCTTCTCGCAGCACAGCGAAGGAAAGTGCCGCGAAACCTGGTCCTGTGGAGCAGTTTGGAGTGCTCGCCACCCTGTCAAGGTGGAGGCCGCGGGTTCAAATCCCGTCAGGACCGCATGAAATCGAGAGCCCGGGTCTTCGGACCCGGGCTCTCGTGCGTGTGCCCGCCCAGGTCGGGGCCCTGCGGCAATCGCGGCCGCACGACGCCTTCTTGACGGCGCCTCGTTCCGCCGGTACCCAGAAACCAGGGCCCTGGACCTCTCGGAGGTGGCGGATGGCAGCGAGCGCCAGGCACGAGACGCGAGCCCTGCTGCGGGCCCATCTGGCGGCCGCCACGCAGTACCGCCACCTGACGCGGCACTGCCCGATCTGCCATCAACTCCTGCGTCTGGCGATGGAACCCGCCCCGCGGGACAAGGAGAGCCCCGAGACGGCGGCCGAGGGCGAGAGCGCCTCCCCGGCCTGACGCGGCCGGGCGCCCATCGGGGCCAACTCCCCTCTAGCGCACACCTCGCAGGGGCAACAAGGACCCCGACGTGTGACGGGTGTCACCGCATAAGTTTTCAGAAGGGCGGTACTTACGCCCCACCTACAACAGGTCGATTTTATATGTGCAATTGCACGGGCCCTCGGGGTGCCCCACAGAAGATCCGACACCCCTCCCCAGACTCCGACAAGGTCACCCACAGTCGGGCCGCGCGGCGCACATCCCGGTCAGAAGCGGGGCACATCCCGGGCCCATCCCGGGAGCAACAGGGCATAAAAAAGATCGCGCTGGACCCGGCGGAGTCCAGCGCGATCGACGACACACCCTTGGCGCCTGCTTGTTCAGCTGGGGCGTGGGTTCCGTTGGGGCGGGACCCGCGTCGCTTGGAGCTGTTGGTCCGGACCTGCGGCGGGTTTGGGGGACCAGCCGAAATGCCCGGTTATGCGGTTGTTCAGGCTTCGCTGCGCTGCTGGGGGATGCCCGCGAGCAATGCGCGGACCTCCGCCTCGCGGTAGCGACGATGCCCGCCGAGCGTGCGGATCGACGTGAGCTTGCCGGCCTTCGCCCACCGCGTGACCGTCTTGGGGTCGACGCGGAACATGGTGGCGACCTCAGCGGGGGTCAGCAGCGGCTCGGCATCAGGGGTGCGAGCGGTCATGAGCGGCCTCCTCGGGAGAACCGAACCTTCTCGGTTCTTTCCTCTAAATTCTGCACCTTGACCCGCGTTGCCCGAAATGGCGGACGCGAGTCGAGTCGGTTATAGGACGAACGGCTTGTCCTCGGCACTACAACTACACCATCTGTCCAGCCGCGTCGGCCAAACCGATGGAATTGCCCTCCCAGGTGTTCATCAGCGACGGAAGCCGATGGACCATGCCATAGCGGACAGTCACACCCCTGTGACGATCAGTCACAGGGGTGATCAGGAGTCACCAGACCCCCCATAGCGTGCAATGCTGAGATTCCACCCAAAGTCGGACGGACGGAGTCCTCCCCGGACTCCTTGTCCTATTTTGGCATGAGGAGGGGCAAGCGGCGCAAGGGCCGAGTAAGTGCGGTCCGTCACCCTTGCGACAAACGCCCGGATCGGGACCTACGTCCGTGCCGAAGGATCCCCCGCGCCGGACGGGAACCACGGGACGGCTGTGAAGACCGGCCCGTGGCAGGTCAGTCCACCACGGCGGCCGTCTCCTGTCAGCCCCTCAGTTCGCCGAGCGCCGGTCCCGGACGGCGCGCCAGCGCTCCACGAGCCGGCCGTACGCCTCGCCCGCCGCCGTCCCGTCCCCGGCGCGCAGGGCCGCGATGCCCTCGGCGACGTCGGCGGCCGAGTGGTCGCCCTCCAGCTCCCGGGCCGGCAGGACGTGCACCAGACCGCCGTAGTCCAGCTCGACGAGCGAACGGGGGTGGAACTCCTCCAGCCACCGGCCGACGTCCAGCAGGCCGTCGATGAGCGGCCCCTCCTCGATGGTGTCCTTGAGGGTGCGCAGGGCCCGCGCCACCCGCCGCCGCGCCTGCACCATCGGCGTCCGGTAGCGGAGCAGGGGCGCGTCCCGTCCCGACTCCCCCGGCCCCTTGTCGTACTCCCGCTCCTCGTCGGAGACGAGCACGAACCAGTTCAGCGGCACCTGCCAGGTCGAGGTGCGGATCCACGGGCGGGCGTCGGGGTTGCGGGCCAGCCAGCGCTCGTAGTCCTGCGTGGCCTGGTGGCGTACGAGCGGCGGCAGCAGGGCGTCCAGGACCGGGGCCGGGAACTCCTCCGCGAGCTCGCCCAGGGCCTGCCAGCCGCGCAGCCGGGTGCGCCAGGGGCAGACGCACACCACCCCGTCGACCTCCGCGACGAAGGCGTCCCCGCTCTCGTGCACCGGCACCGGAATCGGCGGGACGGGCAGCAAGTCGGCCAGGGAGCGCCGCAGTTCGTCCTGGTACGACGGACGGTCGGGGCGCCGGGCGTAACGGGCCCAGTGACCGCGCTCCGGCTCCGGGAAGGCGGCCAGCGGTTCGTACACCCGCAGGTAGGACGCGTACGGGACGATCACCGAGGACACCTTGGGCACCCCTGCTCCCTCCCCAGTCGACCAGCCGTGAAACCCGGGCACGCCGGGCGCTCGACCCGCGCGCGAGCGACCGGGAAAACACTCAAATCGTCCCACGGCCGTGAACGAACGTACTCCGGGAGAGGGTGATCCTGAACACTGCGCGGATGGCGGCCGGGCGCAGGCTCTAATCTCAAGCCATCGGGAGCCCGCCACCCGCACGGGCACCGCCTCCAACCGCCGCTACGTAGCTGGGAGTCACCACCGTGACCGACGTAACCAACGGCGTCCTGCACACCCTGTTCCAGTCGGATCAGGGGGGTCACGAGCAGGTCGTGCTCTGCCAGGACCGGGCCAGTGGCCTGAAGGCCGTCATCGCCATCCACTCCACCGCGCTGGGCCCCGCCCTGGGCGGTACGCGCTTCTACCCCTACGCGAGCGAGGAGGAGGCCGTCGCCGACGCCCTGAACCTCTCGCGCGGGATGTCGTACAAGAACGCCATGGCCGGCCTCGACCACGGCGGCGGCAAGGCCGTCATCATCGGCGACCCCGAGCAGATCAAGACGGAGGAGCTCCTCCTCGCCTACGGGCGCTTCGTGGCCTCCCTCGGCGGCCGGTACGTCACCGCGTGCGACGTCGGCACCTACGTCGCCGACATGGACGTCGTGGCGCGCGAGTCCCGCTGGACGACCGGGCGCTCCCCGGAGAACGGCGGCGCGGGCGACTCCTCCGTACTGACGGCGTTCGGCGTCTTCCAGGGCATGCGGGCCAGCGCCCAGCACCTGTGGGGCGACCCGACGCTGCGCGGCCGGACCGTGGGTGTCGCGGGCGTCGGCAAGGTCGGCCACTACCTGGTGGAGCACCTGCTCTCCGACGGCGCCGAGGTCGTGATCACGGACGTGCGGGAGGACGCGGTGCGCCGGATCGCCGAGCGGCACCCGTCCGTACGGGTGGTGGCGGACACCGAGGCGCTGATCCGGGTCGAAGGGCTCGACGTCTACGCCCCGTGCGCCCTCGGCGGGGCGCTGAACGACGAGTCCGTGCCGGCCCTCACCGCGAAGGTGGTCTGCGGCGCCGCCAACAACCAGCTCGCGCACCCGGGGGTGGAGAAGGACCTCGCGGACCGCGGGATCCTCTACGCGCCGGACTACGTGGTGAACGCGGGCGGGGTCATCCAGGTCGCCGACGAGCTCCACGGCTTCGACTTCGACCGGTGCAAGGCCAAGGCGACGAAGATCTTCGACACCACACTCGGAATATTCGCACGTGCGAAGACGGACGGGATTCCGCCGGCCGCGGCGGCCGACCGGATCGCCGAGCAGCGCATCGCGGAGGCCCGCTCCCGCTGACCGCGGACCCGCCCCTCGGGCGGCTGACACACCCTTGTCAGGGACCCGCCGACGCGTACTTCGAGAGAACTCTCACGTCCGTCGGCGGGTCGTGCGCCGAGAAGAGGTTAAAATCGCCGTTGACCAGCGGGGAAAGGGCACCTCGCGGGTTCTGGGCGAAGGCGCGTCCTGCGGGCGACGTACCGTATGGCCGCGGGCTCAGGTACCGTGGAAGCCCTACGGACCGGTCTCTCCACGGAGAGCCCGTTCCAGATCATGAACGCGTGTCAAGACTCTGGGGCCGTCGAGCCCCGTCACCGAGGGGGTCGAGCCATGGGGCGCGGCCGGGCCAAGGCCAAGCAGACGAAGGTCGCCCGCCAGCTGAAGTACAACAGCGGCGGGACTGACCTGTCGCGTCTGGCCAACGAGCTGGGCGCTTCGACTTCGAGCCAGCCGCCTAATGGCGAGCCGTTCGAGGACGATGACGAGGAAGACGACCCGTACGCCCAGTACGCGGATCTCTACAACGACGACGACGAGGACGAGGACGATCAGTCCGGTCCCCAGTCGCACCGTCGTGGCGCGTAGCGCTTGCAGCGGGCTCAGCAGGTTCCACGGCTTCCGTAGGAACTCGTAAGCACTTCACCCGGTCCGGGGCCTCAGCGCCGGACCGGGTTCAGTGCTGTCCCGGACTGTCTCAGCCGGCGTAGTCGCCCACGAGCGCCGCGCCCGTGGTGTGCTCGCCGCGCTCGGTGATCTCGCCCGCGATCCAGGCGTCCACGCCCCGGTCCGCGAGGGTGGCGAGCGCCGCGTCCGCCGACTCCTCGGGGACGACGGCGATCATTCCGACGCCCATGTTCAGCGTCTTCTCCAGCTCCAGCCGCTCCACCTGGCCGGTCCGGCCGACCAGGTCGAACACCGGGGCCGGGGTCCACGTCTCGCGGTCCACGATCGCGTGCAGCCCGTCCGGGACGACCCGGGCCAGGTTGGCCGCCAGGCCGCCGCCCGTGACGTGGGAGAAGGCGTGCACGTCGGTCGTGCGGGTGAGCGCGAGGCAGTCCAGCGAGTAGATCTTGGTGGGCTCCAGGAGTTCCTCGCCGAGCGTCCGGCCGAACTCCTCGACGCGCTGGTCCAGGCTGAGGTTGCCCCGGTCGAAGAGCACGTGCCGCACCAGCGAGTACCCGTTCGAGTGAAGGCCGGAGGACGCCATGGCGATCACCGCGTCACCCTTACGGATGCGATCCGCGCCCAGGAGCCGGTCGGCCTCGACCACGCCCGTGCCCGCGCCGGCGACGTCGAAGTCGTCCGGGCCGAGGAGACCCGGGTGCTCGGCCGTCTCGCCGCCGACCAGGGCGCAGCCGGCGAGGACACAGCCCTCGGCGATGCCCTTCACGATGGCGGCGACGCGCTCGGGGTGGACCTTGCCGACGCAGATGTAGTCGGTCATGAAGAGCGGCTCGGCGCCGCACACCACGATGTCGTCCATGACCATCGCGACCAGGTCGTGGCCGATGGTGTCGTACACGCCGAGCTGCCGGGCGAGGTCGACCTTCGTGCCGACGCCGTCGGTGGCGGAGGCGAGCAGCGGGCGCTCGAAGCGCTTGAGGGCGGAGGCGTCGAAGAGGCCGGCGAACCCGCCGAGGCCGCCGAGGACCTCGGGGCGCTGCGTCTTCCTCACCCACTCCTTCATCAGCTCGACGGCGCGGTCGCCCGCTTCGATGTCGACGCCCGCGGCTGCGTAGCTGGCACCTGTGGTCTCAGACATGGCTGTGAGAACTTTCGTGTCGTACAGCTGTAGTGCTGCGGAGTCTTACGGGCGACGGATCGCGTCGGCCGCGGCCGTCGCGGCGGGACCCGCCGCGAGCTCGGTCTCCAGAAGCTGCTTGCCCAGCAGTTCCGGGTCGGGGAGCGCCATCGGGTACTCGCCGTCGAAGCAGGCGCGGCAGAGGTTCGGCTTGGCGATGGTGGTCGCCTCGATCATGCCGTCGAGGGAGATGTACGAGAGGGAGTCGGCGCCCAGGGACGTGCCGATCTCGTCGATCGACATGCCGTTGGCGATCAGCTCGGCGCGGGTGGCGAAGTCGATGCCGAAGAAGCAGGGCCACTTCACGGGCGGCGAGGAGATCCGGATGTGGACCTCGGCGGCGCCCGCCTCGCGGAGCATGCGGACCAGGGCGCGCTGGGTGTTGCCGCGCACGATCGAGTCGTCGACGACGACCAGGCGCTTGCCCTTGATGACTTCCTTGAGCGGGTTCAGCTTCAGGCGGATGCCGAGCTGGCGGATCGTCTGCGAGGGCTGGATGAAGGTCCGGCCGACGTACGCGTTCTTCACGAGACCCGCGCCGAAGGGGATGCCGGAGGCCTCCGCGTAACCGATCGCGGCGGGCGTCCCGGATTCCGGGGTCGCTATGACCAGATCGGCGTCGACGGGGGCTTCCGCGGCCAGCTTGCGGCCCATCTCGACACGCGAGAGGTAGACGTTCCGGCCGGCGATGTCCGTGTCCGGACGGGCCAGGTAGACGTACTCGAAGACGCAGCCCTTGGGCTTTGCCTCAGCGAATCGCGACGTCCGCAGGCCGTTCTCGTCGATGGCGACGAACTCGCCCGGCTCGATCTCGCGGACGTAGGCGGCGCCGCAGATGTCCAGGGCGGCGGACTCGGAGGCCACCACCCAGCCGCGCTCCAGCCGGCCGAGGACCAGCGGGCGGATGCCCTGCGGGTCGCGGGCCGCGTACAACGTGTGCTCGTCCATGAAGACGAGGCTGAAGGCGCCCTTGACCTGCGGGAGGATCTTGGCGGACGCCTCTTCGATGGTCAGCGGCTTGCCGTCGTCGTCCACCTGGGCGGCGAGGAGCGCTGTGAGGAGGTCGGTGTCGTTGGTGGCCGCGACCCGGGTGGTCCGGCCGTCCTGCTTGGGCAGGTCGGCGACCATCTCGGCGAGCTGCGCCGTGTTGACCAGGTTGCCGTTGTGGCCGAGCGCGATCGAGCCGTGCGCGGTGGCACGGAACGTCGGCTGGGCGTTCTCCCACACGGAGGCACCGGTGGTCGAGTAGCGGGCGTGACCGACCGCGATATGACCCTGGAGCGAACCGAGTGAGGTCTCGTCGAAGACCTGGGACACGAGGCCCATGTCCTTGAAGACGAGGATCTGGGAGCCGTTGCTGACCGCGATCCCCGCGGATTCCTGACCTCGATGCTGGAGGGCGTAGAGCCCGAAGTAAGTGAGCTTGGCGACCTCTTCGCCCGGAGCCCAGACACCGAAGACGCCGCAAGCGTCCTGGGGGCCTTTCTCACCGGGGAGCAGATCATGATTGAGTCGACCGTCACCACGTGGCACGCCTCCGAGTGTAGGCGAGATCGAGTACTGGTCCGAATTGGGTACGGCGGGTGACCGGACGTCACACGACGGCCACGGCCGTCACGCTCCTGCCGTTTGCGCAGGTCAGAGCGGGGTTTTCGAGGCCGGAGCGGCCCACTTCCGGCCCTGCGGGGGGCGTGCGGGGGGTCTGCCGGGCGTCCGTGAGTGAGCCGTCGCACATCAATCTGGTGGTGACGGGGGTTCCGAGGGTGATATGTCCGTCGCGGACGGCGGCCCCGGCGCCGCCGCTCACCTCGTCAGCGGCAGCAGCCCCGAGAGGTCCGCGCGCTCCCCGCTCGCGCTGACCCTGGCCTCGTCCAGTGCCGTACGCCAGGCGATCCGGCCCGTCGCGAGCCTGATCCACGTCAGCGGGTCCGTCTCCACGACGTTCGGCGGGGTGCCGCGGGTGTGCCGGGGGCCCGGCACGCACTGCACGACGGCGAAGGGCGGGACCCGCACCTCCGTGGAGGCCCCCGGCGCCTTCAGGGCGAGGGCGTCGGCGAGCACCCGGGTGCAGGCGGCGAGGGCCTGCCGGTCGCGGGGGATGTCGAGTCCGGGCAGGGCGCGGTTCAGGTCGTCGGTGTGCACGACGAGTTCGACGGTACGGGTGACCAGGAAGTCGGCGAGGGTGACGGCACCGGGGCGGATGCCGACGATCCGGGTCTCGGGGGCGGCGGCCAGACGCTCGGCGAGGCGCTCCTCGGTACGGGCGAACAGCGTGTCGAGGTCCGGGGTGCCGGCGGCGAGCTCCCGGACGCCGTCGGCGATGGCCTCCGCGAAGCCGGCGCTCCCGAACAGCACGTCCGCGAGGGAGAGTTCCGCCTTGCGGGGCTCCTCCCCGTCCAGGGCGAGGCTGACGGCCTCCACGGTCGCCGTGATGTGGACGGCCAGCTCGCGCACGGTCCAGTCGCCCAGACCCGAGGGCAGCGCCGACTGCTCGTCGCCGAGCGCCCGTACGGCCTCCCGCACGTTGTGGAACTGCGCCGAGACGGCGGCGCGGATCTTGGCTTGGTCGTAGGTGCGCGTGCGTTTCCTGGCCGGTGGCATGGCCCTCAGCCTAATTCCCGACGCCCGGGGGCGACCGGTGCTCTCCCGCCGGCGGCACGGGGTGGGCGACCACCGGGAACCGCGCCGGGCGGCCGCCGGGACACGGCCCGCCGGGCCCCTTCCGCGTGACGGGCCCGGTCCCGCTCCTCACCGAACGGCGAAGGTCCCGCCCGGACGAATGCCCGGACGGGACCTTCACTCGCGTTCCGCCGCTCGGTCAGCGCCCCTGGCGGCAACCGGTGCGGCTGGGGACCGCCTACGCCAGCAGCGCGGGGATCGTCCCCTCGTGCGCCGTGCGCAGCTCGTCCAGGGAGAGGGAGAACTCGCCCTGGACCTCGACCGTGTCGCCGTCGACCACGCCGACGCGGGTGACGGGCAGGCCCCGCGCGCCGCACATGTCGTTGAAGCGCAGCTCCTCCGAGCGCGGCACGGCGACGACCGCGCGGCCCGCCGACTCCGAGAACAGGAGGGTGAACGCGTCCAGGCCGTCGGGCACGATCAGCCGCGCGCCCTTGCCGCCGAGCAGCGCCGACTCGACCACGGCCTGGATCAGACCGCCGTCGGACAGGTCGTGCGCGGAGTCGATCATGCCGTCGCGGGACGCCGAGATGAGGATCTCGGCGAGCAGCCGCTCCCGCTCCAGGTCGACCTTCGGCGGCAGACCGCCCAGGTGGTCGTGGACGACCTGCGACCAGGCCGAGCCGCCGAACTCCTCGCGGGTGTCACCGAGCAGGTAGAGGAGCTGGCCCTCCTCCTGGAAGGCGACCGGCGTACGGCGGGCGACGTCGTCGATGACACCGAGCACGGCCACGACCGGCGTCGGGTGGATGGCGGCCTCGCCCGTCTGGTTGTACAGCGAGACGTTGCCGCCGGTCACCGGGGTGCCGAGCTGCTGACAGCCGTCGGCCAGACCGCGGATCGCCTCGGCGAACTGCCACATGACGGCCGGGTCCTCGGGCGAACCGAAGTTCAGGCAGTCGGAGACGGCCAGCGGCCTGGCGCCGGTCGTCGCCACGTTGCGGTACGCCTCGGCCAGCGCGAGCTGCGCGCCGGTGTACGGGTCGAGCTTGGCGTAGCGGCCGTTGCCGTCCGTGGCGATGGCGACGCCGAGTCCGGTCTCCTCGTCGATGCGGATCATGCCCGAGTCCTCGGGCTGCGCCAGCACCGTGTTGCCCTGCACGAAATGGTCGTACTGGGAGGTGATCCAGGACTTGGACGCCTGGTTCGGCGAGGAGACGAGCGCGAGGACCTGCTCCTTGAGCTCGTCGGACGTGGCGGGCCGGGGCAGCTTGTTCGCGTCGTCGGCCTGGAGGGCGTCCTGCCACTCGGGACGGGCGTACGGGCGCTCGTAGACCGGGCCGTCGTGCGCGACCGTGCGCGGGTCGACGTCGACGATCTTGCCGCCGTGCCAGTAAATCTCCAGGCGGTCGCCGTCGGTGACCTCACCGATGACGGTCGCGATGACGTCCCACTTGTCGCAGATCTCCAGGAACCGGTCGACCTTCTCCGGCTCGACGACCGCGCACATGCGTTCCTGCGACTCGCTCATGAGGATCTCCTCGGGCGAGAGCGTGGAGTCGCGCAGCGGCACGTCGTCCAGGGTGACCCGCATGCCGCCGGAGCCGTTGGAGGCGAGCTCGGAGGTGGCGCAGGACAGGCCAGCGGCGCCGAGGTCCTGGATGCCGACGACCAGCTTCTCGGCGAAGGCCTCCAGGGTGCACTCGATGAGGAGCTTCTCCTGGAAGGGGTCGCCGACCTGGACGGCGGGGCGCTTCGAGGGCTTGGCGTCGTCGAAGGTCTCCGAGGCCAGGATCGAGGCGCCGCCGATGCCGTCGCCGCCGGTGCGGGCCCCGTAGAGGATGACCTTGTTGCCGGTGCCGGACGCCTTCGCGAGGTGGATGTCCTCGTGCCGCATCACGCCGATGGCCCCGGCGTTGACCAGCGGGTTGCCCTGGTAGCAGGCGTCGAAGACGACCTCGCCGCCGATGTTCGGCAGGCCCAGGCAGTTGCCGTAGCCGCCGATGCCGGCGACGACGCCGGGCAGGACGCGCTTGGTGTCGGGGTGGTCGGCCGCGCCGAAGCGCAGCGGGTCCACGACCGCGACCGGGCGGGCGCCCATCGCGATGATGTCGCGGACGATGCCGCCGACACCGGTCGCGGCGCCCTGGTACGGCTCCACGTACGACGGGTGGTTGTGCGACTCGACCTTGAAGGTGACCGCGTAGCCCTGGCCGACGTCGACGACTCCGGCGTTCTCGCCGATGCCGACGAGCAGCGCGTCGGACTGCGGGGCCTTCTCGCCGAACTGGCGCAGGTGGACCTTGGAGGACTTGTACGAGCAGTGCTCGGACCACATGACCGAGTACATGGCGAGTTCGGCGCCGGTGGGCCGGCGGCCGAGGATCTCCACGACCCGCTCGTACTCGTCCTTCTTGAGGCCCAGTTCGGCCCAGGGCAGCTCGACGTCAGGGGTGGCGGCCGCGTTCTCGACCGTGTCCAGAGGCGTGCGGCTCATGCGGTGACCAGCTTCTTGAGGATCGAGGTGAAGAAGGGGAGGCCGTCGGTGCGGCCGCTGCCGATGAGCGGCTCGACGGCGTGCTCGGGGTGCGGCATGAGGCCGACCACGTTCCCGGCCTCGTTCGTGATCCCGGCGATGTCGCGGAGCGAGCCGTTCGGATTGAAGTCGACATAGCGGAACGCGACCCGCCCCTCGGCCTCCAGCTGGTCGAGGGTGCGCTCGTCGGCGACGTACCGCCCGTCCATGTTCTTCAGCGGGATGTGGATCTCCTGGCCGGACTCGTAGTCCGTGGTCCAGGCGGTGTCCGCGTTCTCCACCCGCAGCTTCTGGTCGCGGCAGATGAAGTGGAGGTGGTCGTTGCCGAGCATGGCGCCGGGCAGCAGGTGGGCCTCGGTGAGGATCTGGAAGCCGTTGCAGATGCCGAGGACCGGCATTCCGGACTTCGCCTGCTCGATCAGCGGCTCCATCACGGGCGAGAAGCGGGCGATGGCGCCGGCGCGCAGATAGTCGCCGTAGGAGAAACCCCCGCACAGCACCACGGCGTCGACCTGCTTGAGGTCCTTGTCCTTGTGCCAGAGAGCGACGGGTTCGGCACCGGCGAGCCGGATCGCGCGCTGCGTGTCCCGGTCGTCGAGGCTGCCCGGAAAGGTGACGACTCCAATACGAGCGGTCACTTCTCTTCCTCCACCTTCACGGTGAAGTCCTCGATCACGGTGTTGGCGAGGAAGGATTCCGCCAGTTCGTGGATGCGGGCGAGAGCGGCGTCGTCCACCGGTCCGTCCACTTCGAGTTCGAAACGCTTTCCCTGACGTACGTCGGAGACACCGTCGAAACCGAGGCGCGGCAGTGCACGCTGCACCGCCTGGCCCTGGGGGTCGAGGATCTCCGGCTTGAGCATGACGTCGACTACGACGCGTGCCACTGGCACTCCCGGTGTGTGGTGCTGAGCAGGTCCCTTCAGACTACCCGTACAAAATTTCTACTCGCGTAGATTCGTAGAATCCTACGTGACCCCGATCACGATCCGGCATCGGCGCGAGGGCGCCCACGGAAAATCCTGGGAAAAACCGCAGAAGACCGGTGGCAGCCCATTGCCTCTGGACACGCGGAAGGATTTAGTCGGGCTTCACAATGCAATGCCGGGCACTGTACAAAGGAAAAGGCAATAGCCGATACTTTGCCCAATAACAGCCGGACAGTCGGCATCTCTCCGCCTACTTCACGACGTCGGAGCACGTCATGACGCGTGATCGCGGAGGTGTCGCACGAAGGGACCGATATTCGTGGCGCAGCGTGTCGTGGTCACTCTCTTTGACGACATCGACGGCTCGGAAGCGGCGGAGACGATCGCCTTCGGACTCGACGGCAAGTCGTACGAGATCGACCTCAATCCCGCCAATGCAGAGAAACTGCGTGAGGCTCTCGCGCCCTACGTCGAGGCCGGCCGCAAGCGCGCCAGGTCCGGCAAGGCGTACACGCACACGGCGTTGACCCCGGACCCCGCCGCCGTCCGGGCCTGGGCCCGCTCCAACAAGCTGGACGTGCCGCCGCGCGGCCGCATCCCGCAGAAGGTCTACGAGGCGTTCGCCGAGGCGCACTGAACCGGCGTCCCTCGTTCGGGGGACGCGGCCTCCCGGGCCTGACGAGGGCCCGTCAGCGGACGCCGGGGGCAGCCGACTTGCGCTGCCCCCCTGCTGGTCAGCTAGAGTCTGGAACACGCCGAGGGGCGAGGCCGAAAGGCCGCAGCCCACGAGGTCGTGCGGGTGTAGTTCAGTAGTAGAACATCCCCCTTCCAGGGGGAAGGCGCAGTGTGCAATTCCTGTCACCCGCTCCGCATCGCTTACCCACCACTCTTGTGGATCAGGTAAGGTGGTGCTCGCGCCGATCGGTGAAAGCCGGTCGGAGGCAATGCGAACGTAGCTCAGTTGGTAGAGCGCAACCTTGCCAAGGTTGAGGTCGCGAGTTCGAACCTCGTCGTTCGCTCCACAAAGAAGACCCCGGTCCATGACCGGGGTCTTCTGCTGTGCCCGCTCGCCCCACGCGCAAGATCGGGGACGCGTGCACGGGACGGGAGTGCGGAGGCCGTGGCGATGTGAACACGGCCACAGCTTTCGGCTCGCCGCCCATTTGGGCGGGACCGCTGGGCGCCATGGACCGGTCTCCCGGAAACGTCTGTACGGGGGCCGAGTTGAGCCACTCCGGGCAACAGCGGCGGGCCGTCCGGGCGGGCCTCTGGGCGGCTTCCGGGCGGCCGGCGGTGCGTCCACGGCACCCGGAGGGTTGGGTATAGTAGCTGTCGCGCCACGGCGCAGTGCGGACGTAGCTCAGTTGGTAGAGCGCAACCTTGCCAAGGTTGAGGTCGCGAGTTCGAACCTCGTCGTCCGCTCCACATGAAGAAGCCCCCGGCCTCGGCCGGGGGCTTCTTCGTGCGTTCAGGACCAGCTCGTACCGGTCAGCCGCTCGTACGCCTCGATGTACTTGGCGCGGGTCGCCTCCACCACGTCGGCGGGCAGCGCGGGCGGGGGCTGCTCGCTCCGGCGGTCCCAGCCGGACGCCGGGGAGGTCAGCCAGTCACGGACGAACTGCTTGTCGTACGACGGCTGCGCGTGACCCGGCTCCCACTCCTCGGCCGGCCAGAAGCGGGAGGAGTCCGGGGTGAGCACCTCGTCGGCGAGGACGAGCGTCTCCCCCTCGAAGCCGAACTCGAACTTGGTGTCCGCGAGGACGATGCCCCGGTCGCGGGCGATGTCGCGGGCGCGGCCGTAGACCGCGAGCGTCGTCTGGCGGAGCTGGGCCGCGGTCTCGGCGCCCACCTGGCGGGCGACCTCCTCGTAGGACACGTTCTCGTCGTGCTCGCCGACCACCGCCTTCGTGGCCGGCGTGAAGATCGGGGCGGGCAGCTCCGAGCCGTCCACCAGGCCCTCGGGGAGGGCGAGGCCGCAGACCGTGCGGGACGCGTCGTACTCCACCAGTCCTGAGCCGGTCAGATAGCCGCGCGCGACGCACTCCACGGGGACCATCCGCAGCGACTTGCAGACCAGGGTGCGGCCCGCCCACTCGGCGGGGGCGCCGGGCGGGAGCTCGGTGCTCAGGACGTGGTTGGGGGCGAGGTCCGCGAGCTGGTCGAACCACCACAGCGACAGCTGGGTGAGGACACGGCCCTTGTCGGGGATCTCCGTCGGGAGCACCCAGTCGTAGGCGGAGATGCGGTCGCTGGCGACCATCACGAGGTCGCCCGCCTCGTTCTGGTACAGGTCGCGCACCTTGCCGGTGTGCAGGTGCACCAGCCCCCGCACCTGAAGGGGCTCGGGCTTTTCGGCGAATCCGGACACGGTTCCTCCCCGTGGTTGAAGAAAAAGGGGCGCCCGCGGGGCCCGAAGAGGCTGCGGTGGGCGACGGGTGGGCCCAGGTGGCTCGATTCTCCCGTATGCGGTGACCGGTCCGGGCCACCGGGTGCGCGGCGGGAGCGTGGGGCGCGGGTGGCCCCGGGTGTGGCGGGAGGGGTGGTTCCGGTGGCCGGGATGCGGGGGGAGCGAGGGACCGGAGTGGGCGGTGGTGCCGATGGGGTGGTTCTCAGTCGCGTTTGCAGATGCGGTCGAGGAGGTTCGCCGTGGCGCGCTGGACCCGCGTGTCGACGTGGCCGGGCCGGTCCAGCGCCGGTGACCAGGCGAACGTTCCGGACGCGAAGACCAGGGCGCCGGACGCGGCCCGGTAGACGGAGGTCTCCTGGTGGCGGGTGACCCCCTCGCCGTCCGCGTACGGGGAGTGGGCCAGCAGGATGCGGCCCTGGTGCTCGGGGAGCGGGGTGCGCGGGAAGTAACGGTCCGCCTCGCCGGCGACCAGGCCCGGGAGCTCGTCGCCGTCGTGGGCGCCGGTGGCCTCCCACAGCCAGTGGTCCGCGTTCCGGACGACGAGCGGGTGGGGCTCCGGGACGCGGCCCGCGTACTGGATGCCGATCAGCTGCTGTTCCGGGCGGTCGATCTCCCGCCACAGCGCCGGCTTCCCGGGGCCCCTGCGCTTGCGGCAGGTCAGCAGCCGGTCCGGGACGCCGGACGGGGACGGGCCCAACTCGACCTGCCAGTACATGGTGTTGGCGGAGAGGAAGACGAGCGAGGTGCCGTGGTCGCGGGCGTGCTCCACGGTCCGGCGCATGGCGGTCGACCAGTACTCGTCGTGGCCGGGGAACACCAGGCCCCGGTACCGGGTGGGGTCGATCCGGCCCGCGTGCAGGTCGCGGGCGTCGGCGTAGGCGAGGTCGTAGCCGTAGCGCTCGGCCCAGCGGATGAAGTCGTAGGCGTGCCCCACGTGCAGGGGGAGTCCGGCGCCCGCGTACGGGCGGTCGAAGGAGATCGTCGTCGCCGCGTCGGCCTCGCCGAGGAGGCGGCCGTCCTCGTCCCACGCGTGGTAGAGGCTGGCGCCCGTGCGGCCGTCCTCCGGGTAGAGGTTGTACGCCTGCCACGTGATGTCCGGGAGCAGGAGCAGCAGGTCGGCGGGCTGGTCGTCGCGAACGGTGAAGGGGACGTGGGAGCGGTAGCCGTCGGCGGTGGTGAGCACGGCGACGTACGCGCCGACCGACCAGTACGTCGGGATCTGGAGCCGCCAGGAGAGCCACCAGTGGTGGCACGAGACCGTGCGGTCGGCGGTGAGCGGGGGCGGCTGGACGATGCCGGAGAGCCGGGGACTGGTGGTGATCTTCGAGGCGCCGTCGCCGCCGTAGTGGCCGATGCGGTAGATGTCGACGCTGAATTCCTGCGGCGGGTCGACCGTGATGTGGAAGTCGATGGCCTCGCCCGGGGTGGCGGCGCCGGTGGACGTGAACCCCTTGATCTGGCGCCGGACGTCGTCGGCGGAGCGGGGACCCGGGGTCGTCGGCCGGGGGCGCGACGGGCGGGGGTGCGGGACGCCCCGGCCGGGGCGGGCGGCACCCTGCGCGCCGGGGACGTCGTCCACGGCGTCGATGTACCAGGGGACGACCTGGCCCGTGTCGCCGAAGTACTGCTCGTCACCGCGCAGCCACGGGACGGGGCCCTGGCCGAAGGGGTCCGTCACGGCGTGCGCCAGGGCTCCCGACTCCCAGCGGCGGATCTGTTCCGACCCCATGTGTCCTCCCTCCCCAGTGCCCCCGTCACCGTTGCGCTTCCTGCCCTGTGCTCGATCGGTCCCAGCACATCACATAACGCGCGCACTCCGTCACCGTTCGTCGCGAATTGACGTGAACGGAACGGGCCGCTCCGCAGAAAGGCGGGGAGAGCAGCGCCGGTCTCCCCGCCGGGCGGCGCCCTCAGACCAGACGGACGGGTTTCTCGGGGCGGACGCCCGTCCGGTGCAGCCAGGTCTTCAGGGGCGCCGGATCGCCGGACTCGACCAGGGCGAGGACGCGGGGGCCCAGGTCTGCGGCCCGCTCGCCGGCGACGAGGAGGGAGGGGCCGTCGAGCCAGTCGAGGCCCGGCAACGCGCCCGCCGTGTCCATCGCCGCGCAGCAGACCATCGCGGTGACGTGGTCGGCCAGCAGGTCCCGGCCCGTGCGGGGCGGCTGCAGGGGGAACAGGGGAAGCATCCCGTCCTCCCACAGCGCGCTGTCCGGACCGCCCTGCTCGACGGCGGACGCGGGGACGGGTCCGGCGGCGGCCTCCTCGCGCGCCACCTCCGCGCTGAGGGCGGCTGCCAGCGCCGCCGTCCGCTCGTTGCCCAGAGGGTCCTCGTCCTCGTCGTCGTCCGCGTCGTCGGCCGGGCGCCCGCCGGCCGGAACACCGCCGGCGAGGCCGTCTCCCACCGTGCCCCCGTCGGCGCCCCCGGCCGGTTCCTCGACCGGTTCCCCGAACGCAGGGGGCGTCACCGCGATGGCGGGGTCCCGCGGGTCGTCGGCGGCGGTCGTCAGGTGCTCCATGACCCGGGACAGGGTCGGTCCCGGGCCGCCGGGCCCGGCCGGACCACCGGAGGGGCGGACGCCCTGGGCGTCGAGGACGCGGTGGAGGCGGGCCGCGTCGGTCCGCCACTTCCGGTCGACGACCTCCTCCGGGTACTCCTGCCAGTTCACCGGCGCCCAGTCCGGTCCTCGCTCGGCGGGGCCGCCGTGGAAGAGACGGGCGGCGAGGAGGGAGGCCGCCTCGTCGACCGTGCCCGGCTCTTCGAGGAGGTCGCAGGCCGGGCGCTCGCCCAGCCGCGAGGCGAAGCCTTCCGCGAGCCGGTCGCGGCGCGAGAGCTCGGTGAGGGCCGCGACGACGCCCGCGTCCAGGCGGGAGGGCCAGCGGCCCATGCGCCAGGCGGGCAGCGCGACCCGGGTCAGCAGCCGGTCCCAGCCCGCGTACGCCAGCCCCACCTGCTCCTGGGCGACGATCCGCAGCCCGTAGTCCACGGTCTGCGCACGCTCCGCGGCAGCCGCCGCCACCCCCCGCTCCATCTCCGCCGCGTGCCCCCGGCAGCTGCGCAGGAGCAGGCGGACCACCCAGCCGACGCCGCCGAGCACCGTCCGGACGACGGGACCCCGGGTCGGCGCGGACGTCACGGCCACGGCCGCGTCCAGCCCCCGGACGAAACGGCGGGCCGCGGCTATGTCCGGCTGGGCGGCGGGGCCCGTCCCCGCGACGACCGGGGCGAGGACCGCGCGCAGCTCACCCACGCGCATCCACCACAGGAACGGTGAGCCGATGACCAGGACGGGCGTGGCGGTGCTCCGGCGCTGCGCGTGCCTCCTGGCCCTGCCGAGGCCGCCGGACAGCACGGAGAGGCGGCCGCCGCGGCGCTGCGGGGGCCTGCCCTGCGCCGGATGCGTGCGGTCCTCCAGCCAGCTGTCGCAGTCCGGGGTGAGCGCTATCGCGGAGGGCACGGGGACGTCGAGCCGGTCGGCCAGGTCGCGCACCATCCGGTACAGGTCGGGCGCCGAGGTCTCGACGACCGGGACCGTCGGGCTCATCGCCGGTCGGGCCCGGGAGACGACCAGGGCGATGCCCGCGGCCGCCAGCAGGACCAGCACGGCGAGGACCGTCACGACCCGGCGGGCCGTCCCCCAGCCGCCTCCGACGAGATGGCCGGTGGACCCGCCGACGAGCAGCACGACGGCGACGGCCGCGGGCAGCAGGGCGACGGCCAGCGCCCTGCTGCGGATGCGCAGCACGGCGAGAGCCCGGGAGCGCGCCGCTTGCACGCCCACCTCCACACCCATACCGGTCACGACCGGATGTCACCCCCTACCGTCTCGCCCGGGGCCCGCCGGGACAGTGGCTGTCACGGTCGGCGCCGGGACATGTCCTGGCGTTCATCCCCCCACTGTGGCACCCGCCACCGACATCGCAATGCCGGTGGGCCAAGTGCCGGAACGCTTGCGCCGCACCCTAGTTGGGGCCCCGGCCCCCGTCAGCTGGATGGGGCATCGGTCACTCGATGGAATGGCTCTGGGGAGAGCTGGACGACAGTGGGCAATGATCAGGCCCCGGATCCCAAGGGGAGTCCGGGGCCTGAGGAGAAGAGCCGAAGGTGACGGAGCGTGTCCGGTCCCGTCGTGTCGCGGGCCGGTCGGCGACCGGGGTGTCCGGCGGCCTCCGCGCGGTGGCGCGCGCCGCCCACCTGCCGTTCTACGCTTCCGCCGCCGCCTTCGCCGCGATGTCGGTGCGGTGCTGGGAGCCGTCGAGACGGATCCGGGAGAGCGCCGTGTACGCACGGTCGCGGGCCTGCGTCAGATCGTCGCCGACGGCCGTGACCGACAGGACGCGACCGCCCGCGCTGACCACCGCGTCACCGTCGCGCTTCGTCCCGGCGTGCAGGACGTACGCGTTCGGCGCGTCCTGCGCCGCCACCTCGTCGAGGCCCGTGATCGGGTCGCCGGTGCGCGGGGTGCCGGGGTAGTTGTGCGACGCCACGACCACGGTGACGGCCGCCTCCTCGCTCCAGCGCAGCGGCGGCAGGAAGGCGAGGTTGCCGGTGGCCGCCGCGAGCAGCAGACCGGCGAGCGGGGTCTTCAGTCGGGCGAGGACCACCTGCGTCTCCGGGTCGCCGAAGCGCGCGTTGAACTCGATGACCCGCACGCCGCGGCTGGTGATCGCGAGACCCGCGTAGAGCAGGCCGGAGAACGGCGTACCGCGGCGGCGCAGCTCGTCGACGGTCGGCTGGAGGACGGTCTCCATGACCTCGTCGACCAGCTTCGGGTCCGCCCAGGGCAGCGGCGAGTACGCGCCCATGCCACCGGTGTTCGGTCCCTCGTCGCCGTCCAGGGCGCGCTTGAAGTCCTGGGCCGGCTGGAGCGGGACGACCGTCTCGCCGTCGGTGACCGCGAAGAGGGAGACCTCGGGGCCGTCGAGGAACTCCTCGATGACGACGCGGTCGCAGGCGTTCGCGTGGGCCCGGGCGGCGTCGAGGTCGTCGGTGACGACGACGCCCTTGCCGGCGGCGAGCCCGTCGTCCTTCACCACGTACGGGGCGCCGAAGGCGTCGAGCGCCTCTTCGACCTCGTCCGGCGTCGTACAGACGTACGAGCGCGCCGTGGGGACGGCGGCGGCCGCCATGACGTCCTTCGCGAAGGCCTTGGAGCCCTCCAGCTTCGCCGCCTCCCCGGACGGGCCGAAGCAGGGGATGCCCGCCTCGCGCACGGCGTCGGCGACCCCCGCGACGAGCGGGGCCTCAGGGCCCACGATCACCAGCTCGGCGCCGAGCCGCGTGGCCAGCGTGGCCACGGCGGCACCGTCGAGGGCGTCGACCGGGTGCAGCTCGGCCACCTCCGCGATGCCTGCGTTCCCGGGGGCGCAGTGCAGTGCGGAGACGTCGGGGTCGTGGGACAGGGAGTGGCACAGGGCGTGTTCGCGGGCGCCGCTACCGATGACAAGGACCTTCACGGGGGTCAGCCTAGCCGTCCCGGGCGAGTGCCTTT
Source organism: Streptomyces sp. NPDC054842 (assembly GCF_053611025.1). NCBI lineage: Bacteria > Bacillati > Actinomycetota > Actinomycetes > Kitasatosporales > Streptomycetaceae > Streptomyces > Streptomyces sp. NPDC054842. The sequence goes on along the minus strand of NZ_JBSGZN010000006.1, from coordinate 170,348 downwards.
GTAGAGGATTCCGAGGCGTGGACGCGCGGGGGTTGGTGTGAATCTCCAGTTACGGGGCCCTGGGTCGAACTGTCCGGGCCCTGGGCCGGACAGTCGGCGCCCTGGGTCGGGGCTAGTCGTGCGAGACCTCTTCGACCACCGTCGCGCCCAGTTCGCGGACGATCAGGTCGTGGCCCGAGAGGGCGGACTCGTCCAGGTCGGGGTCGTCGTCCTCGGGGATGTCGTCCTCGGGCGAGACGGGGGGCGGGGGTTCCGCCGCGGGCGGGGCCGGTCTGGTGGCGGACGCGGAAGGACCCGAGGACGCCGGTGCCTGCGAAGGGGCGGGGCGGGCGGCCGGGGCCGGCTGCTGCGGGGCGGGACGGGGGGCCGCCGGCCCCCCGCCGTGTCCACCGCCGAAGCCGGGGCCCGGGGCGGGCGGCGGCGCCGAACCGCCCGACGGGTCGACGATCGCGTCGATCTTCCACTGCACGTTGAACAGCTCGGCCAGCGCCTGCTTCAGCACGTCCTCGCTGCCGCTGCTCGCGAAGTTGTCCCGGGCGCCCGCGTTGACGAAGCCGATCTGGAGGGTCGTGCCGTCGAAGCCGGTGACCTGCGCGTTCTGGCTGAGCAGGATCCAGGTGAAACGGCGCCGGTTCTTCACCGCCTCCAGGATGTTCGGCCAGAGCGTGCGCGGGTCGGGGCCGCCGGTCACGGGGGCGGAGGGAGCGGGCGCGGCGGCGGCCGGAGCCGGGGCGGGCGGCACGGGGGCGGGGGCGGCCGACGGTGGCGGGGTCGCCGGCGGGCCCGAGGGGGCCGGGCCACCGGCGGGCGCGGCCGTGGGCCAGCCGCCGGGGCGCCGGGCGCCTCCGCTGCCCGCCGCCGTCGCGGTGGGCCAGGCGCCGGGGGCGGGCGCGGCGGGCCGGTCCGGCTGGGCCGGGGCCTGTACGGGGGCCTGCGCCGCGACCGGGGCGGGCGCGGGCGTGGGCTCCGGCTGCGCCGGGGTGGGAGCGGGCGCCGGTGGCTGCACCGGGGCGCCGGTGTCCGTCGCGGGAGCGCCGGCTCCGGGAGCCGCACCGCCCGACCGCACGGCGGCCCGGGCCGCGGCGGGTCCGCCACCCGGCGGCACGGCGGGTGCGCCGCCCGGCGCCGGTGCGGGAGCGGCTGCCTGGGGAAGCGGTGCGCCGTGGGTGTCCGGGCCCGGTGCGGGCACGTATCCCATGGCGGGGGCGGCGCCGGCCCCGGTGAAGTTCACGCCGCGCTCGATCCGGTCGAGCCGGGCCATGACGGAGCGCTCGTCCCCGTAGGCGGCGGGCAGCAGCACGCGCGCGCAGATGAGTTCCAGCTGGAGTCGCGGCGAGGTCGCGCCGCGCATCTCGGTGAGTCCCTCGTTGACCAGGTCTGCGGCGCGGCTCAGCTCGGCGGCGCCGAAGACGGCGGCCTGGGCCTGCATCCGCTCCACCACGTCGGCGGGGGCGTCGATGAGCCCTTTCTCCGCGGCGTCCGGCACGGCCGCCAGGATCACCAGGTCCCGCAGCCGCTCCAGCAGGTCGGCGACGAACCGGCGGGGGTCGTTGCCCCCCTCGATCACGCGGTCCACCACCTCGAAGGCGGCGGCCCCGTCCCCGGAGGCGAACGCCTCGACCACGGAGTCCAGCAGCGACCCGTCCGTGTAACCGAGCAGGGAGGTCGCCATGGCGTATGTCACACCGGCGTCGCCCGCTCCGGCGAGCAGCTGGTCCATGACGGACATGGAGTCACGCACGGAACCGGCACCGGCGCGCACGACGAGCGGCAGCACGCCGTCCTCCACGGGGATGCCCTCGCTGCCGCAGACCTCGCCGAGGTACGTGCGCAGGGTCCCGGGCGGCACCAGACGGAAGGGGTAGTGGTGGGTCCGCGAACGGATCGTCCCGATGACCTTCTCGGGCTCGGTCGTCGCGAAGATGAACTTGAGGTGCTCCGGGGGCTCCTCGACCACCTTCAGCAGCGCGTTGAAGCCGGCCGGCGTGACCATGTGGGCCTCGTCGATGATGTAGATCTTGTACCGGCTGCTCGCGGGACCGAAGAACGCCTTTTCGCGCAGGTCACGGGCGTCGTCCACGCCTCCGTGGGACGCGGCGTCGATCTCGATGACGTCGATGGAACCCGGCCCGTTCCTGGCCAGGTCGCGGCAGGACTGGCACTCGCCGCAGGGTGTCGGCGTAGGGCCCTGCTCGCAGTTCAGACAGCGGGCGAGGATGCGCGCGCTGGTCGTCTTGCCGCACCCGCGCGGACCGCTGAACAGGTACGCGTGATTGACCCGGTTGTTCCGCAGCGCCTGCTGCAACGGGTCGGTGACATGCTCCTGCCCGATGACCTCGGCGAACGACTCCGGGCGATAGCGGCGGTACAGCGCGAGAGACGACACGCATACGAGGTTATAGGCGCCCGCTGACAACCCGGACCGCCCGGAAGCCACCCGGCTCCGGACCCGCCCGCCCCTCGGCGCCGTCGCCCGGCCGTATGGACGCAGGGCCCCGGGAACGCAGACGCCCCCCACGCACCCGCCAGAGCCAACCTACCCTTGCTGCCTTCCGGCCCTGGGGGAGTTCAGTCAGATAGCGCCACGTGAGGGGCTCCGCACAGGTTACCTGATCCTGGCGGTGAGAACGAGTTCGCGAGCACTCCTCAACGTCTTGTATTGTTTGCCGCGGAGGATTCGCCTAGAGGCCTAGGGCGCACGCTTGGAAAGCGTGTTGGGGGCAACCCCTCACGAGTTCGAATCTCGTATCCTCCGCCAGTGCCTCACCGGGCACGATGTCGAAGGGCCCCACCGTTCGCGGTGGGGCCCTTCGACGTGCGTGGTCTCAGTTTTGGTCTCAGTTGGGGCTACTGGACGGTCATGAACATGCTCGACCGCGCCTGTGGTGCGTGTGAGTCCGAGGCCCAGTCAGCGGCTGTCCTGCGCCACGTGCCTGTTGCCGGAGGCACACGGAGGCTGGACTCCGCTGGGCCGCCATGGAGCCACGCATCCGAGTAGTTGCGGGAAGTCCTCTGGCGGGTGTGCCCACAGATAGCCTTGAGGCGAGGCTCGTTCAGTGAGCCAGGACGAGAGGAACCCATGGCTGCAGCCGCCCCCGACGAGGTCGAGTACGGCGAGGTCTTCACCCGTCGATGGGTCGTCGAGACGATTCTCGATCTGGTCGGCTACACGGCAGACAGAGACCTCGCCCAGATGAAGCTCGTTGAGCCGTCGATCGGATCTGGAGCGTTCTTCGTCCCCATACTGGAGCGACTGCTCGAGTCTGCAAAGGTTCATGGCACGGAACTGTCAGAGCTTGCTGGCTGTCTGTACGGTCTCGATCTGCAGCACGAGCACGTCGCTGCCTGCCGCAAGAAGTCGACGGACATGCTCCAAGCCGCTGGGGCAAGTCCTGCACAAGCCCAAGCCCTGTCTGCAGGCTGGCTGCGTCACGGCGACTTCCTTCTCGACGACGTACCGACGGCTGTCGATTTCGTGATCGGCAACCCGCCCTACATCCGGACCGAAGATCTCGATGACGAGACCGAAGCCGCCTATCGCAAGACATGGCGGACGATGCGTGGGCGGGCGGACATCTACGTGGGCTTCTACGAGCGTTCGCTGTCCATGCTCGCGAGCGACGGGAAGGTCGGGTTCATCTGCGCGGACCGTTGGATGCGAAATGCCTACGGGAAACACCTACGGGGTCTCGTGACCTCACGCTACGCGGTCGAGTCGGTGTGGCAGATGCACGACGTGGACGCATTTGAAGCAGAGGTCTCGGCCTATCCGGCGATCACTGTACTGGCCAACTCCAAGCAGGGCAGCGCCACGTTCATCGACACCACTGGCGCGTTTGGAGCGGCCTCCGCGAGCGAAGCTCTGTCGTTTGTGCAGAGCGAGGTGGAGGAGGCTTCGGGCCAGGGCTGGGAAGGCGCGCGCCTGCCGAGCTGGTTCGACACCGACGACTTCTGGCCCGCAGGGTCTCCTCACACCATCAAGGTGCTGGAGCACCTACAGGAGACGTTCCCGACGCTTGAAGCAGACGGCACGACGAAGATCAGCATCGGGGTCGCGACTGGAGCTGACAAGGCTTACATCATCAGCCCAGAGGCTGGCAACGACATCGAGCAGGATCGGCTGACGCCCATCGTCATGGCCGACGACATCCGTACAGGTCGCCTCACGAAGCCTTCGAAGATGCTGCTGAACCCGTGGGACGGCGAGGGCAGGCTCGTGGATCCCGCGGACTACCCGAAGTTCGCGGCCGCACTCGCGTCGCACCCGAGCGTCAAACAGCGCTTCGTCGCCAGGAAGAACCCGAGCACCTGGCACCGCACTATCGACAAGGTCTATCCGGGCCTCGCCGAGCGGCCGAAGCTGCTCCTTCAGGACATGAAAGCCCAGATCACACCGGTACTGGAGCCGGGCGGCTACTACCCGCACCACAACCTGTACTACGTCGTCTCGTCGTCGTGGGACATGGAAGTGCTCGGCGGGCTGCTGCTGTCTCGGATCGCAGAGGCTTTCGTGAGCGCCTATGGCGTGAAGATGCGTGGTGGCACGCTGCGGTTCCAGGCGCAGTACCTACGGAAGATCGCTGTTCCGCGCCCCGAAACGATCCCTGACGACATCGCCTCCAGGCTCCGTGACGCGTTCCGCGCCGGCGACAGGGCGGCTGCAACGCGTGCGGCCGAAGAAGCGTACGGGCTGCCCGTCGGCAGCATCTGAATATCTGGATAGAAAAAGAGGGGGCCATGAGCGACCTGACACCTGTCGAGACCTGGCGCGCCGCTGTTCTCGGTTACTGGAAGGGCCTGGACCTACAGGCCGCGAAGCAGGGGCAAGCGACCGGGGTTAAGGACACCGGCAATCGCGCAGCCGTCACCGGCGGCAAGCAGATGGACGCGATGCAGGAAGCCGTGGCGAAGATCTGGCGCGCCGATCCTGACATCAGCCTTGAGGTGCGCACGACCGGCCACAACCATCTGCCGGCGTACTTTCGACCGGCGAAGAACTGGGATCTCCTGGTGCTCTACCGCGGCTCCCTGATCGCGGCGATGGAGTTCAAGTCCCAGCGAGGCCCCTCGTTCAGCAACAACTTCAACAACCGGACGGAGGAAGCCCTCGGGCTCGCGGCCGACTCCCAGATGGCCGCGGAGCGCGGCCTGTTCGGCAATTTGAAGCCTTGGTTCGGTTTCATCATGCTCGTAGAACGCGCGCCGAAATCATTGATCAAGGTCGAGTTGCCCAAGAACATGCCGTTCCCGCCGGACCCAATCTTCGAGGGGGCGTCGTACATAGGACGGTACAAGATCTTCTTCGAACGCATGGTCAAGGAGGGCAACTACGACGCTGCTGCGCTACTCACCGCCGAGGCGGGCAGCGAACACTTCATCGAGCCGTCGGTGAGCTTGTCGTTGGCCAATCTCGAGGCAGCCATCCGTGCACGCATCGCGTACATCAAGACGCTGCCGGACGATGTGTTCGACGAATTGACGCTCTGAATCGAGCCGTTCGAGGGCGTCGGTGATCACGTAGGTCCAGGGCCAGTAACGGGCGGAGGAGCAGGCACGGGAGGAGACGGCAGGACGCGGCGCGGGCGCGGGAGAAGGCGTCGGACGTGGCCCCGGGGGCGAAGGTGCGCTTCCACCGCGGCCATGTATCGCTCGCGGACATCCGCCAGCGCCCGCAGGTCGACGACCGACGTCGGGATCACCATCGCCGTGTCGTCTGCCGCTGGAGCCGAGCGCCACGCATCCTTCATGCTCTGCCCGGCCACCGTCCGTGTACGGGCGACGAGTTCGTCATACGCGGCGCCCACCTCCGGAGCCTCGAAACGGACCCACGCCTCGTGCCAGGTCAGTCTGGACTGGATCTCCCGCAGCTGCTCCGACAGGCGAACCCGCTCCTCGGCGACAGCGTCCGCGCGACGGCGCCGCACGGCGTAAGCCATCTCCGCGTACTGGATACTCGCCTCGTACGCGCTCGCGAACAATTCCTGCTTCCGCTCCTGCAGCTGAGCGCGACGGCCAATCCGCGCCTGGACGCCGAGGACGAGGCCGGTCACCAGTGCGGCGAAAACCGCAGCGTAGGGGCCGAGGGCCTTGATCGCGTCAGCCAATTATTTGGTCCTGTTCGTCGAGGCCCGGTGAACCGAGGCCGTGGGGTGCTTCGAAGCCCGGCCAGACGCCTGTGGAGCGATAGGCAGCCTCCCAGCGCAGATGGCGGACGATGATCGCGACGAGGAACCGCCCGCCGTCGCCGGGCGACCACCGGCGCGAGGACGCGTCCTTGGGGTACCAGAGGCAAAGGGAACCGTCGGGGTTGCGGTGGGCCGGGCAGTCGGGTCCGCGTGCGTGGACACGGGGGAATGCCGGATCACCGAGGGCGAAGGAGATGCGGAGACTGTGTGAGGGCAGGATCCGAATGTGCGGGTAGACCTGAACGTTGAAACCGGACGCGAAGTCGGCGGGTTTATCCACCTCGCGCACGTCGAGCCCCGTTGAGCGCATCCCGGTCAGCAACTCGGTGCGGGCCATCGGACGGGCAAACCAAGGACGCCGCGTGGGACGCCCGTCACCCCTCAAAGGCCGTTTCCTCCCGCCACGAGCGCGTCTTAGGGATGCGCAGGCTTGCACCCGCGAGACCGAGGCTTGCCGTGGTGCTCAGGGGAGTGGAAGCGGCGGAGAAGGCGCGCTCACGTTCACGCATTGTTTTGGGGAAGAGGTACTCCAGGACCTCCGCCACCGTGTCCATGTCGTCGGGGTCGGCAATGGCCTTCGAGAGCCTGTCGGCGGCGACCCGGAGCCGCCGCTCTGCATCCGCGTCGGGGATCAGCGGCTTGAGGTCGGGCGAGACGGAGCGGGGATCCTTCGTCGGCTCGCCGCGCTGAAGGCGCAGGGCGGCCTTCAGCAGCACCGTGTGGACGGCGCCGACGAGGCCCATTCCCGGCTCGACGAACTCATACGCCCAGACGGAGAGTTGATGTGAGGAGAAGGCCGGCTTCGTGGCCTGAGCATTCCACGCCTTGAGGATGCGGATGGCGCGGCGCCGGGTGCGCCGCAGGGCGTCGGCGCCGGACCTCAGCAACTCGACGTGGCCCTGGGGATCGCTGGCGCTCCATGCCTTTGCGGAGCTCGGGGTCTGCTCCAGGTCGGGGATCCACAGTCCGCGCACATCGCGGCGCCGCAGCGCCACGATGAGATCGACCGTGATATCCGTGCCGTTGACCGGGGCGCCGAAGTGAATCTTGAGGCCCCGCCGGGACTTGCACACCCGCGCCTTGGGGAAAAACGGGGTGCACTCCGGGTCTCGGAGCTTCGGACCGATGAACGCGACAAGTTCATCGGTGACGGTGTGCGGGGCCTCCCCTCCTCCGTCAGGACCAAGCTCAGGGTGCTGGACACGGTCCAGGATGATCCCACCGTCCCCATCGCTGACGGCTCCCGCGTGCGGCTGAATGTGAGTGCCAACGGGGATCGAACCCGAGCTGTACGACTTACGGCCCTCGGGGTGCTGCTGGGCCAACCTGAGCGCCAGCGCCAGACGTTCGCGCGTCGCCGCGAGAACGTCGGGGTCTACGTTGATCAGGGTGAGCAGGTCGTCGAACTGATTGTGCAGATGTGCCATGACCGTTCCTTGCGGGCCGGGGGTGCGGTGCGTGGACAGACAGCCGGCACGGGTGTGTACCGTGCTCCGAGTCTGACGCACGCCACTGACAACGCCCCCGCTTCCAGCGGAAGTCAGAGCTCAGCGCGGCCCGTTCAATGAGACGGTCACCGAAATCCAGGACCGGCGCCGGCGCCGGTCTCACGACTCCGCGGAGTCATCGGGTTCGTCCTTGCCCTGGGCCAGGATCCGGCCTCCGACGAAGACCACACCGAGAGCGAGCGCTGATCCGACACCGACCATGGTCTTCTTCAGCAGACCGTCCACGTGGCGCTTGTGCTCGGTGTCCTTCTGAGAAGCAAGTCTTGCCGTTTCCTGGATGAGTTCGAGTATGTGCTTCCTCTGCTCCCAGGTCAGGTCGCCCCTCTGGAGTTCTCGCTCGAAGATCACCCGGTTCTCCCGGAGGGCCTGGTAGACCTGATCCAGGCTATGCCTGCCGTCCGCGAGAGTGGCCTCGTGGGCCTTCTCGATGGCGCCGAAGGCATCCGTGGCGAACTTCCTGAACTCGGGGAACTGTTCGACGATCTTCATGGCCACTTCGGTGTCCATGTCGGGCATCATGGCCGCGAACCTGACCGCCTTCTCCTTGGAGAGGTGCCTCCAGGTGTCGATTCCGAGCGCGCGCATGATCTCGGCTTCGTTCTTGTACTTCACGTCGTGGGACCTCCATTGGTCTCCTGCGCAGCGCTTTCTTCTCCGCTGCGGGCCGCTAACTCTGCCCATCGCCCTACGTGGCGGGATTACGCGCCCGGTCCACAGCCTGTGCGCACGCCTCCCCATAGGCCGACGAGACCGCGTTCTCGTCCGTGCCACGCACGTGGGCCTCGATCTCCTGGCCTGGCCGACGAGAAGTGTGCCAGCGCACCGGCAGGTCCGTGTACAGATCGGGCTCGAAGTCCCACGCCCACGTCGACCATCGGGCAGGGCTTCCGACGTTGAGCCGTTCACCTCCCGTCAGGAACACGGCATGAGCGTGGTGCACCATCCGGCGGTCGGGAATCTCGTGGCGGATGGACTGGGCTCCGCCTCCCGCCTCCCACTGTTCCCGCCCCATCTCCTCGACCTGTGCAGATTGGCCGGGCCGGTCCTCGCTCCACTGGGCAACCACCAGCTCCGCGTGCTGGCGGGCGGCGAAGGCCAGGCGTCGGCCGCCGAGGTCGGCGAGGTAGACCGCTGAGTCGACCGCGGCAGGGCCGGAGCGCACGGCGGCACGGGAAGCAGCCTCCTCCGCGACGTCTGCAGGCACGGCCCAGAGCAACGCTCCGATCTTGGCGGCGGTCTGTTGCAGGACGGGGCCGGTCATGTGCTGGTAGCGGCGGCGTATCCGTGCGGACTTGCCGGGCTCCCAGCCCATGATGCTGTCGACGACGGCGTCAGAGATCCCCAGGATGAGCAGGACCGTGGCTGCCGTGTGGCGGGCGTCGTGAAGGCGGCCGTCGCGAACCCCGGCGGCCTTCAGCAGGTCCTTCCACCGGTGGAAGTCGGTGTTCGGGTTCAGGGGTTCGCCGACCGGCGAGGTGAAGACGTACCCCTTCTCCGTCCAGAGGTCTCGGGCGAGAGCGCGCTCTCGGCCCTGCTCCTCCTTGTGTCGGCGGAGCAGGGCCATCAGCTCGTCCGGCACGCCGATAGGCCGCTGACCGGCTCGTGATTTCACGCTCTTGGTCTCACGCCGGACGTTGATCTTCTGCGGGCAGTAGCCGGGCTTGCGCCCGCAGCGGTTGCCGCAGCCGTGCTCGTAACGGGGCCGTAGGCGGCCCCGTCGGACACGGATGACTCCGAGCTCGAAGTCAATGTCTGTCCACTGCATGCCGAGAGCCTCACCCTGGCGAAGACCGAGCGCCAGGGCGATGACCCAGCGGGCCGCATTGCGGTGCTTCCCCGCCTCCGCCAAGAGGCTCTTGACCTCCTCGACCGAGTACGGCTCGACTTCGTCCTCTTCCAGACGCGGCGCCTTCGCGGTCGTCGCCGGATTCCGGACAGCGTGCCCACGGCGCACAGCTTCGTTGAGCGCGGTACGAAGGGTGCGGTGCACCTGGTGGGCGGTGCCGGCGGAGCTGCCGTTCGCCTGCATCTTCCGGTAGAGACGCTCCAGGTGCTCGGGTTCCAGTTTCTCCAGGCGATGGGCGCCCAGGCCGGGGATGAGATGGTGGTAGACCGCCACGCGGTAGCCGTCCATGGTGTTCTCACCGACATTGGGCGCGGCGATGTTCTCCACCCAGTGGGTCAGCCAGGTCTCGACTGTCCAGGTCTGGCCGGCCTTGCGGACACCGGTGGAGTCGCGCTGCTTCTCCAGTTCGCGGACGGCCTTGGCGACCTCGGCGCGGGTCTTGCGCCCAACGTGGCGACGGTCAAGGGTGCCATCGTCCTTAACGCCGACGGTAACGCGGCCGTGCCAGCGTCCGTCCTTGCCGAAGTAGATGGACGAGGCACCGTTGGGTTGCCGGGAGTTCTGGGGCTTCGTGGTCTTCGCCATGGTCGCCCCGCTCAGGCGATGGTGTCGAAGTCCGTGACCCGGTGGCGGCGCGCTAGGAACTCGCCGACCGCCTCCGCGGGTATGCGACGCAGGCTGCCGATCTTGACCGAGTGGATCGCCCCGGACGAGACGTACTCGTACATCTTCGTTCGGCCGATGCCGAGGCGGCGGGCGGCTTCGGTGACGGTGAGGCCGACGAGGGTGGTGTCGCCCTGGTCGCCGCCTCGCGTGGCTATGAGCGGGAGTCCTAGGGGACGTCGAGGAGCTGGGCTATCTGGGCAAGGGGCGGGAAGTTGCTCTGTAGCAAGGGAACTCCTTGACCGGCGGACGTGGGCGGCAACCCAGGCGGCAATGCCGGTCGATCGTTAGGTATGGCGGTTGTGGGACTGCTGAGGTTTTGGCACAGAAGAGTCGTCGGCGTTCGCGGCGCCGAAGTGACCGTGGCGGAACGGCTACTGGCCGGGGGCTGCTCGGGCTCCTCGGTCATGGCCATGCGCTCGGGACCGAGCCAGCTTTGGAGCCGGTGGGGCGAGCCGCGGTGGCGGCGGAAGTCGTCGCCTGCGGCGACCGCCAGCTCGTGAGTCATCAGGGCCTTGACCGCGTCTTCCTGGTCAGGGTGGGCCTGGGAGTAGTTCTTGAGCTCGGCCATGAGGCGGTCTTGGGCCTCGCTCAGAGCGCGCCACTCCTTCCACTTCTCGACGTACTCGCCGATGAGCCGTCTCACCTGCGGGTTCATGAGCTGGCCAGGAACGCTGGTCAGGTCGTCGAGGGGCAGGTCGAAGACCTTGCAGAAGCCGAGGGCCTCGTCGAGGTTGACCCTGCGGCGTGGCTTGCCGCTCTCGATCCGCCAGATCGCAGACTGGTTGATCGGGTGACCGGCCTTGGTCATCTCCTCGGCGAGCTTGGCAGTGCTCCAGCCGCGGACTTCGCGCTCCATCTTGATGCGCTCGGCCACGTGATTCTCCGGTTCCGGCCGGTCAGTGCCGGATCGGGCCGCGCCAGCTTCGTCGCTCGTCGTTCTCACCTCCCTTTTGCGTGGGCCTGGCGATACAGCCGTGGCCGGTGACGAACAGCTAACACCAATCCTATATGCATCGCAAGTCATTCCCATTTGAATCGTTGCTGGTAGTGTCGTGACTGTCCTCGGACGAGCGTGGACATGAAGAAGCCCCCGGCGCTGAGAAACACCGGGGGCGAAGCAGAAACCCCACAACCGCCATACCTAACGATTCGACCGGCCTGGCCGGGGTTGCCGCCCCATATGGCCTGCCGGGTGAGGAGTTCTATGCCTCAGGGTACGACCCTGCCGCCCGAGATGCCATCCCTCTACGACGACGGCCCCGCACCGATGCTGGACGCGGTGGAGCCTCCGTACAACGTGGACGCCGAGCGCTCAGTGCTCGGCGCCGGCATGCACAACGGCGACATCATCGACACGGTCCGGCACGTGCTGGGCGAGGACGCCTTCTACCGGCCTGCGCACGAGACGATCTGGCGTGCCCTGCTCAGCCTGCGCCGCGAGGACAAGCCGACCGACCCGATCGTCCTCACCGAGCTGCTCCAACAGCAGGGTGACCTGCAACGTGTGGGCGGCCCGGTCTACCTGCACCAGCTCGCCGACCTGTACTACAGCGTCGGAAGCACGGAGCATCACGCGGAGATCATCCGCGACAAGGCCAACCTGCGCCGCCTGCTCGCCTCCGCCGTACGCACCGTGCAGCGCGCCCGCGAACCGGGCGCCGACCCCGAGGCGATACGCAGCGAGGTCGAAGCGGAGATGCGAAACGAGCGCGAGCGGTCCCTGGCCTCCGGCCAAGGTCGGCTGTCCCGCTTCGCCAGGGATGGATGGGCCTTCGTCACGGAGACCGGTGCGGACGCCGAACCCCTGTGGGGCACGCCGAACAAGACCGTTTGGGCACCAGGCGAGAGCCTGATGATCGTCGGCGCTCCCGGTGTCGGCAAGACCACCCTGGCCCACCAGGTGATCTTCGCCCGCCTTGGGCTGCAGGAGACCGTCCTGGAGATGCCGGTCGCCCCCAGCAGACGCGTGCTGTACCTGGCCATGGACCGGCCCCGACAGATCGCCAAAGCCATGGTCCGCCGCGTCTTCGACTCCGACGAGAAGATCCTGCGAGACGGGCTCGTGGTCTGGGAAGGGCCGCTGCCCGCCACGCTCGACAAGGAGCCCGACCTCCTCGCCGAGATCGCCGCCGCGCACCAAGCCGACACCATCGTGATCGACAGCCTCAAGGACGCTGTGAGCACCATGGTCGACGACAGCCTCGCGGTCTCCTTCCACAACGCCCGCATGCGCGCCCTGCGCAGCGGCGTGGAGATCCTGGAGCTGCACCACCAGCGCAAGGCGACCGCCGACGCACCACGCGGTCAGCGGCCCGCCCTGGACCAGGTCTACGGCTCCACCTGGTTCACTGCCGGAGCCGGCAGTGTCCTCTTCGTCACCGGACGCGCGGGCGACCCTGCGGTCACCCTGCACCACCTCAACTCGTCGACCGGCCAACCCCTTCGGCCGGGCGTAGCAAGCCGCGTGGCCGTCGGTGTCGGAGCGAGCGGTACCAACAGTCGCTACTGTCCGGACAACAGGCGCCACGAGGCTCAGAGAAAGTGCCGTCACGAAATGTGATTCACACAATTCCCGTCGCGCGAAGCAGAGTTGAGGGGCTGCGAAGCACCCTTCGCAGCTTCTGGCGTGTAGAGTTGGGGCTAGCGAGGCCCGGGGATCCGGGGTTCGCGCGTGATGCCGAGGGACGGGCGTGCTCTCCCTGCGGTGCGGCGTCGCGTAGACCAGGTGCGAAACCCATGCCGGCCGCACCGCCCAACCGGGCGCCAACCAAGCAAGGCGGTGCGACCCAACCGTCCCCTCACAGGGACAGAAGGGCAATCCTTATGAGAACTGCCGATGTCCATCATGCCTGGACGTGGCCTTCACAAGCCAGGAAGTCAGTGGTGACGCTTGTCGTGATCATTGTCGTTGGTTCGGCTGTGGCTGCCATGACAGGGCATGGCCAGGCTGCCCTGTCCGCGGTCACCCTGGCCATGCTCGCCGTGGCGGCGGAGGAACTTCTGCGCGCGGCTCTGGGGTACTGGCTGCGAGCCGTTTGATCCACGACGACACACGAAGGACGGGTCGTGCTGTGTACGGAAGCCGTAGGTCCATGACTCCGCAGAACGCTTGGGGCGACGCCCAGAGCGAGCGGATTCCTTTGGGGCACCTGAGCAGCGTGACAGCCGGCCCGTCCGGGTCTCTGTTGGAAGACCTACATGAGGGTCCGGACGGGGTGCCGGTCATCGCTCCGCCGGACATCACAGAACACTTCACCGTGGACGCCCGCCGGGTTCGCCGGGTGCCCTCAAGCCAGGCCGGGCGACTCGCCCGATTCGCACTTCGCGCGGGCGACCTTATCGTCGTGCGGCAGGGGACGCTCGGCCGGCTGGCTCTGATCGGGCCCGAACACACGGGCTGGTTCTACAGCTCTTCCTGTCTACGCATCCGGCCACATCGTGATGTGGTGCTGCCTGCGTACCTGGCCGCATACCTGGCACACCCTCCCGTGCGTCGAGAACTGTTGGGGCAGGCACTTCCCGGCACGGTTCCCTCGCTCAATTCGGCGATGCTGAGTCAGCTACTAGTCACCGTGGTCCCTCTGGAGCGCCAGCAAGCTGTCATCGAAGCTCTCGCCGACATCGATGAGCAGGTCAGGATTCAGCGGGAGATGGCGGCACGTCTAGAGGCCCTTCGCCCGTCAGTCTTCGAGGAGCTGACGAACAGGTGGCCTCACCAGTGAACGAGAGCCATGTCGGGCCATTGACCACCGAGCAACTTGAAAGGCTCCTGTCACAAGCCGCCGAAATCTTGCGTGGCGACCTGCGAGCTTCGGATTACTACGAGTTCATCGCGCCACTGCTTGTTCTCAAGAGGGCGTCAGACCAGCCCGGACTACTTACAGTTCCGGACCTCGCCCGATGGTCCCACGTGGTTGCACATCACCCCCGAGAACTGGGACATGCACTAAACAGAGCGCTATGGGCATTGGAGGAGAGCAATCCCGGGCAGCTGAAGGGGCTCTTCGATCACGTCGACTTCAATCGGCGGAGCCTCACTCCATCGACGCTTCAACGGTTGATCGCCCACCTCGATTCGCTGCGACTCAGTGATGACCACCTTGAGTTCCCTGATGTACTCGGCCGTGCCTACGACGGATTTCTCAGCTCCGTGTCCTTGTCCGACCGGCGGAGCGGCGAGTTCTACACCCCACGTGCCGTATGCAGCCTTCTTGCGGAACTCGTGCAACCAGAGGCGGGGCAGTCTGTCTACGACCCGTGCGCCGGCTCGGGTGGCATGCTTCTCCAAGCGGCGCACTACGTGGAGCAGCATGACGGGAGCGAAGCGGATCTCGCCCTGTACGGGCAGGAAAAGAACAAAGCAGCATGGTTCAACGGCACGCTAAACCTCTTCCTGCACGGCATCAAAGACACGTCCCTTTCCATCGGCGACTGCTTGGCCGACCCTCTCCTCACGGATGGGAATGTTAGACAATTCGACCGAGCACTAGCGGCGCCACCGTTCTCGATGAAGTACATCCAGCAGGATGTCGGTTCCCCGGAGCGGATGAGATATGGCTGGACATCAGGCTCGAATGCCGACCTGATGTTCGTCCAGCACGTACTCGCCGTTCTACGTCCCGATGGCGTCGGAGCTGTAGTCGTTCCACACGGAGTGCTCTTCCGCGGCGGCGCAGAGGCCAAAATCCGGCGAGGGATCATCACGGACGGTCGCCTCGAAGCCGTCATCGGAATCGGGCCAAACGTCTTCCACAACACAAGCATTCCTGCCTGCATCCTGGTATTGAGGGGAACCCGGGGTCTATCCACGAACCGGCGAGGCAACGTTCTCTTCGTCAACGCCGAGCGCGAAGTCACCTCAGGCCGCGCAAAGAACCGTCTCGAGCCACAGCATGTGGAGAGGATCGTCGAGTCGTTCCAGTTCTGGGAGGACACCCCCCACTTCGCGAGGGTCGTCTCAGTGGATGAAATCGCGAGGCATGACTTCAACTTGAACATCCGTCGTTACGTTGACACCGTCCCGCCTGCGGCACCCCTGCTCGATGTACGAGCGGCACTAACAGGCGGCATCCCGAAAGAGGAAATTACCCCGGCAGGCGCTAAGTTCAGCGCCTTCGGGATCTGTCTCGACGACCTGTTCCAGCCCAATGGGCCGCACTATGTGGACTTCCTGGAGGAGGGCTACGAGGCAACCGCGGCGCGCATCCCAGAATTGGCTACTGATGTGGAGAACAGATTCATCCTCCGATTCAGAAACTGGTGGAGACAGCAGGAGTCCCTCTTTGCCGAGACGGCTAGCACAAACCGCCTTTTCACCTCGGGGCTGCGCTCCCAACTTCGCTCATCATTCTGTGCGGATCTGATGCCAATGGGAATCTTGGACGAGCATCAATTGACCGGTGTCCTCACGTCCTGGTGGTCGAGCCATGAGGACGACCTCAGAAGCCTCAACCAGCGCGGCTTTGCAGGTGTGGTCGAGAGATGGGAAACTACTCGACCAAGCTGGTTGGGGGCCTCTCACACAACCTCCGAGTCCGAGAGCGCTCGCGTACTCGATGCCCTTGGAGATGACCTCTGCTCACGCATCAGGCAGCTCATCGTCACAGAACGTCAGGATCTGGTTAATACGTACCTCTCATGGGGCGATCGATATGCGACCTCACTGGCCGACCTTGAGCTGCGCTACGAAACCGCAGCAGCTCGACTAAAGGCGAGAATGGCAGCCCTGGGCCATCTGTGAGCGCAGAGCGAGGTCATGGCCCCCACCTTGGTCTCAGTTCTGGTCTCATTCGTCCCCGTCCAGCGCCGTCCACCACTGACACAATGCCTGCCTCCGCCGCAGGCCAGGACACCCCCGAGTGCCACCGAACCCCCAGACGAACATTTGGAAAGCGTGTTGGGGGCAACCCCTCACGAGTTCGAATCTCGTATCCTCCGCCAGTGCCTCACCGGGCACTAACGTCGAAGGGCCCCACCGCGAGGTGGGGCCCTTCGACGTTGCCGGTCCTCGTTTCCGTCCGGCGCCGCGTCCTCCGTCGGCGTCCGGGGCCCCGGGCGGGACCCGGGAATCGTGCAGAGCATCCGACCCAGGCTGCCCCCCCTCGGTCCACCTCGCGTCCGCCTGCATCGCGGCCGTGACCGGCCGGGCTCTCCAGTGGTACGGCCCGGAGAGCGGCGAACAGGCGGCTCCGGGAGCCCTGACCCCCACCCGGTCGTCAGGGCGACGGCGTGCCCGGCAGAGGGCTGATGCCCGGTTCGAAGTGGGTGCGGAGGTAGATGCGGGTGCGGGCCGGGGTGTAGTCGTGGGCGTACAGGCGGACGCAGCGCTTGTCGGACGTGTCGTAGGCGTCCGGCGTGGACTGCGCCGACCCTGCGGCGGCACCGGGGCAGACGTAGCCGTAGCGGACGCCCTTCTTCAGGGTCTCCGGCTCCGGGAGGCCGAAGTGGGCGAAGTCGTGCGGGGCGGTGTTCGTCTGTGCGGACGTCGGCTCCAGCCACTTGCCGTCCGGCGGGTGCTCCTCCAGGTACTTCTCCGCCTCCGCCCTGGTCAGCGTGAAGGTCAGGAGGCCCGTGTCGAAACGTGAGGTCACCTCGTACGCCGCTCGCGGGGAGCGGGCCGTGGCGGGAACGTCCAGGCCCATCCGCTCGCCCATCCACTCCGGGGTGATCCCCTCGGCCCACCTCGCGTCCGCCGCCGCCTGAGCGGCGCGGTCGCCGTCCTTGCCGTCGTCGGCGCCGGTGAGGAGCACGGCCGCCGCGATCACGGCGCCGGCGAGGACCGGCACCACGGCGAACAGCCACCGCCGCGAGGTGCGGCCGCCCTCGTGGCCGGGAGGCTTCCCGGGTCCGCTGGGCGCGTAGGGGTCGGTCATCGCACGCCCGTCCTTCCCGGCGACCTGTCCGTCGTACGGTCCTGCTGCTGCTCCCGGCCGGGGTTCACGCGTCCGTCCCTGCTGTCGTCGGGACCCGGCAGCGGGTCACCGTTGGGCTGTGAGGAGCCCAGATCGTAGTGCTCGACACTGCTGCTGCCCGCCATGTCGAACTCCTGGGCCAGGCCGGTGCGGTGCAGCTTGGCCATCTCCCCGTCGGGGATCTTCAAGGGACCCACGGTGACGCCCTTGCCCTCGTCCCAGTTGTAGCGGTCCCATACGTTCGCCTGGTAGTCGACACCGATCCTCGGGTTGCCGTTCGCGTCCGGGACGGCTGTCACGACGCCGGTCACGTTCGTGTTGGCACCGCCCACCGCGTAGAACCAGTTGGCGTTGTCCTGCTGAGTGAAGTAGAAACCCTCGGGTTGCCTCACCTCGACCGGGAAGGCGACCGGCTTGCCGCCGTTCCTCTTGAACTCGTCCAGAGCCTGCTTGCGCCACTCGTCCTGGTTCAGCCTGACCGTGTCGTCGACGTACGACTTGAAGGCGGGAACGTCCGCCATCATCTTGTCCACAGGCAGGTTCATGGGGCTTCCGGTGTTTCCCAGATAGTGCGCCATGTGCCGGGAGGCATCCGTCATGCCCTTCCAGTCGGCGCCTTCCGTCAGCAGTTCCATCTTCTGCTTGGTGACCCACTGGTCGAAGCCCGGCGACTGGGAATCGTGCCGACCCGCGCCACCGTCCGCCGCGATCTGCGGCATGGTGGGACTCAGAATGCCGGCCGCCATCAGGTCGTCCTTCTGCGCCGGCCACAACTGCGCCCGGGCCTCAGGGCTCAGGGACTCCCACAGCCGCCGGAGCTCGCCCCGCTGCTTCGGGTCCGCGTCCTTGCCCAGCGCGGCCAGTTCCTTCGCCCGCGGCAGCTGCTCCTCGTCGAGGGACGTGTACGTGGCATGCCCCGCGTTGTAC
This sequence comes from Streptomyces sp. NPDC054842, assembly GCF_053611025.1. Classification (NCBI taxonomy): domain Bacteria; kingdom Bacillati; phylum Actinomycetota; class Actinomycetes; order Kitasatosporales; family Streptomycetaceae; genus Streptomyces; species Streptomyces sp. NPDC054842. Next base: position 152,305 of record NZ_JBSGZN010000006.1, on the reverse strand, counting down.
GGGTCGTTCCCATGGCTCTTCCGCAGCGCGCGCACGGCTGCCGCGTCCACCTCGGCGGCGTGCTGAACGATGCCCGTCAGCGTGTCCGCGTACCACTGGATGCGGTCCTTCGTCCGCTGGTCGGGGCCTTCCGGCGTACACATCGACTCCGCGACCCGGACCGTGCCACCCTGCCCGTCGAACACGAGGAGTCCGGCATCCGGCGGCGTGTGAGTCGGGTCGCCGCGGCGCGCCAGATCAGTGAGCCTTCGCACTTGCTTCTGATACTGGGTCAGTTCTCCGTGCGCGTCGGACAGAACGCGAGCGATGCTCTCGGCTTCGGCGTGGAGGTCCGAGAACTCCTTGGCCGTCTTGTGGACGAAGTCCCTGGTCACGCCGGCGTTGATGCCTTTCCAGCGGGCTCCGTCGGACTTCTTGGTCAAGCCGTCCCGCACGTCGGTCGCGAGCTTGGCCAGTTCCGTGGCCATGGTCGTCCAGTCGGATGCCGCCGTGCCCAGTTTGGCCAGATCCACGGCCATGAGGTCCGAATAGGAAAGTGATCCCACGGCTTCCTACTTGAAGTAGTCGTTCAGGGACGACACGGGCAGCGGTCCGCTGCGGCCGCGGACTTCGGCCGCGATCCCCACGTCTTCCTGTGCGTGCAGCTTCTTGGTGTAGTCGAGGTGATTCGAGATATGGGCGCAGGCCTGCAGGACGTGCTTCACCTGAGAGGTCCAGACTTCGACGGTCGATTCCAGTTCCGCCCCGAGTCCCAGATTGTGGCTTTTGAGAGAGGAGGCCGCCTGCATGGTCGAACCGGACCCGTTCTTGTCCGCACCCGTACCCGCTATGTCGGCCTTCTTCTTCAACTCCCCATGGAGGATGAACGCCTCGTGGCCCACCGCGCCCAGGTCGTCCTGGTGAACGATGAGATCCGCGTCACCCGCGTCCGCCGGCGCGGTCTGATTCAGCTGGACGCGGGTGCTCCCGCCCGCCGATGCCGCAGCCTTGGCCTTCTCCCACTCTTCCCACACCATGTGTCCCCCGCCCCGTCGTCCTACCGCGATCCCGCTCCGGCCACGCCGTCACTCGCGCAAACGTAGCAAGCCGCGAACCACTCATCAGGAGTTCGGATCGGGCCGCCTCGGTTCCGGGTCTGATCAGTAACTTCCGTTCGGCGACCGGTTCGTGGGGGCGTGTCCGTGGGGTGGGGGGCTGGGTAACCGGTCGTTCATGGGTGAGATTCTGGTGGGTGCGTGTTCGTGGACGGATCAGGCCCTCGTGAGGAGCGGCTGGTATCCCCCGGGCCGGCGGGACGCGGAGGGGCGGCTGCGGCACTACGCCGGGCAGTTCCCCGTCGTGGAGGTCGACTCCGGCTACTACGCGCTGCCCAGTGAGCGGAACAGTCTGCTCTGGAGCGAACGGACCCCGGACGGCTTCGTGTTCGACGTGAAGGCGTTCTCGCTGCTCACCGGGCATCCGACGCGGGACAGCTCGCTGCCCGCCGATCTGCGGGGCCGCACCGGGCGCGGCCTGCCGGACGCCGCACTGCTCGACGAGGTGTGGGCGCGGTTCGCCTCGGCGCTCGAACCACTGCGGCGGACCGGCCGGTTGGGAACCGTGCTCTTCCAGTTTCCGCCGTGGTTCGCGCCCGGGGCCGGGTCCGAGACGTTCCTGCGGGAGTGCGCCGTCCGTACGGCGGGGTGGCCGCTCGCCGTGGAGTTCCGGCACCCCGGATGGTGGCAGGAGGGGCTGTACGACCGTACGGCCGAGCTGCTCGCGGGTCTCCGGGCGACCGCCGTCGCCGTGGACATGGTGCAGTCGCTGCGCACGTCCGTCCCGCCCGTCACACCGGTCACCTCCCCCGAGTTGGCCGTCGTCCGCTTCCACGGGCGGAACGCAGCCTGGGGCACCGGCAGCAAGGAGGACCGCTTCCGGCACGCGTACACCGACGGTGAACTCGCCGAGTGGGTTCCCCGGGTGGCCCGTATGGCGGAGCACGCCAAGCGGGTCCACGTGCTCTTCAACAACTGCTGTGCGGACGCGGCCGTCCGGGCCGCCGCGTCCATGCGGCGCCTGCTCGGCGAGGAGGGACTCACCGTGCGGTAGTCCCTCAACAGCCGCTGTATCACTGACGCGTTCGGCGAGTTCGTCGGCGACAGCACCCTCACCGGGTGGGATGCAGCATTGTGTTCGCGTCGTCCCTCGGGGAGCCCGGGCACCTCCGTGGCCGCTAGCCGATCCGCACCGTCTTCGAGACCGTGACCTGGTCGATGTCGGTCGTGCGGACCGTCACCTTCATCGTCCAGGTGCCGGGCAGGGGGAGATTGACGCCGTCGGTGCCCCAGTAGCCGCCTCGGTCGGTGAGCCTCGCGTCGAGCGGGCCGATCTTCTGCGCGGCCAGGGTGAAACCGAGGCGCAGCTCGGGGACGGTGGCGATGCCTCCGTCGGGGCCGAACACCACGGCCTGGACCGTGTTCTCGCCCACCCGGCCCGGACCCAGGTCGATCTGCACCTTGCCGTGACCGCCCGGCGTGCCGACGTCGAAGGGGACCGTGATGGTCGTGTCGGCGGGCCTTCCGGCCGTCTCCGCACCGGACGACGCGGCCTCCTGCGCGGCCCGGCCCGGCTGGGTACCGGTCAGCACCGTGGTGATCACCAGGACCACGATCCCCAGGGTGACCTCCGCGAGGACCGAGCGGCGCAGGGCCCGGCGGTGCGGTCCCGGGTCCGGCGCTGCCGACTGCTTCGGGGCGGCCGACTCCTTCGGCGTGGCGGGCTCGTGCGCGGTGGCGGGCTCCCGCGGGGTGCTGCGGTCATCCGGTGCGGTGGGCTCGTGCGGGTTCCGCTCGCCGTCGGCCGGCTCGGTCTCAGCGTCCGGCTCGGTACCGACGCCCGAGGTCAGGGCCGGAACCGCGTCCGTGCGCGCCGAGGCCGGGACCGGCCCGGCGTCCGTGTCCACTCGCGCTCGTGCGCCGGCCGGTTCCGGGATGCGCGCCGGGGTCGTCACCGTGCGGTCCCGGGCCGTCGTAGGGCGCGCCGGGTCGGGCACCGCGTTCCCGTCGGGCCGGCCGGGGGACGGGGACGCGTCCAGCAGGGCCGCATGGTTCCCCGCCGTGACCAGGCGCCCCGTCCAGCGGCGGGAGTACGCCGCCGCCGCCAGCACCAGCAGTACCGCTGCCAGCTTGGCCGTCAGGATCCTGCCGTACGACGTGGTGGTGAGGGCGCTCCAGGAGCCGAGGCCGCGCCAGGACTGGTAGACGCCGGTCGCCGTCAGGACGCAGACCGCCGTGAACGCCAGCCGGGAGAAGCGGTGCACGGCGGACGCGGGCAGCGCCTCCGGGGCCCGGTGCAGGGCGGTCAGCAGGGCCGCGAGGCCGCCCAGCCACACCGACACCGCCAGCAGGTGCAGCACCGCGGAGACCATGGCGACGGGGACCTGGATCCCTGCGGAGGCGTGGTCGGCGGCGGCCCAGGTCGACGCCAGGCCGACGGCGAGCAGTGCCGCCCCGGCCCGCGTGCCCCTCCCCGCCGGTGACGCGTCACGGCCCGGGATCCGCAGCGGGAGCAGCGCCACGGCGGCCAGCAGCACCAGCCGGACCAGCAGCGCCGTCCCGGGCCGGGAGGTGAGCGTGGCGGTCAGGACGGACGGGTCGAACGCCGTCGCCGGGCCGCTCCCCCGCTCGTACGGGCCGCGGAGCAGCAGCAGGGCGATGGTGGACAGGGACAGCGTCCACCAGCCGGTCAGGAGCAGGCCCCGCAGCGGTCCGAAGCCGGTGGCCGCGGCGAACGCCGCCGTGCCGACGAGCAGCGCGACCGCCGCGTACGCGACGTAGCGGGCGGCGTCGTACAGCGTGCGGGCCAGGGTGTCGGCGGCGCCGTCGGACGGCAGGACGGCGCTGGTCGCGGAGGGTTCGCCGACGGAGAAGGTGAAGGCGCCGGAGACCGGGTGGCTGTCCGCCGACACGACCCGCCAGGCCACCGTGAAGGTTCCGGTGCCCAGATCGCGCGGGAGGGTGACCCGGGCCGTGTCGGAACGGCCGCCGGCGTGCCCCGGTTCGCCGGTGTGCACCCGCCGGTTGCCGGGGTCGAGGACGCGGAAGGAGTCGTCCAGGAGTCCGACCGGCTCGGTGAACGTCAGGGTGATGTGGCGGGGGGCGGATCCGAGGACCGTTCCGTCCCGGGGGTCGGTGCCGCTGAGGGCGGCGTGCGCGGACGCGGGACCCGCGCCACCGAGGAGGAGCAGGACCAGCACGGGGCCCAGCAGCACCAGGCCGCGAAGGACCCGTCGCGCGCGGCGTCCACCGCCCCGGCCGCGCCGGGCACCGGTTCCGCCGCTCCCGGCCCGCCCTCCGTCCCGTCCGCCATCGCGTCCTTCCGCTCGCCGAGCGTCTCGCCAGGGGCCCACGTCACGTCTCCGTATCGGGCGTCCGGCGTCGACAGCCGGGCGTCCGGGTCGTTCAGGTCGTCGTGTGTCCGGTTACCCGGGGTGTCCGGGCGTCCGGGTGTACGCGTCTACGGGTGCGCGCGTGTCCCCGGGGGCACCCGCGTCGCTCCTCCATACGTACGCGGGCGGCCCGGCGCTCAGCGTTCGCGCCGGCCGTGTTCCGTACGTGCTTCCGGGGCGGGCGCGTTCACCAGGTGGGGCGGGCCGACACCCCGCCGTCCACCACCAGGTCGTGGCCGGTGATCCAGGACGCCAGCGGCGAGGCGAGGAACACGCAGGCGTCGCCGATGTCCTCCGGGCGCCCCAGCCGTCCGGTGGGGGCCGCCTGCCGCCAGCGCCGTACGCCGTCGGGCCAGGTCTCCGCCAGTCCTTCGCGGTCGATCAGGCCGGGCGAGACGGAGTTGACGCGGATGCCGTGCGTTCCGTACTCCAGGGCCGCGGAGCGGGCGTGCATGACGACGGCCGCCTTGGAGGCGCAGTAGTGGGCGTGCAGGGGCGCCGGGTGGCCGGCCTCGACGGAGGCGATGTGGGTGATCGTGCCGCCGCCGGCCGCGCTCATCAGTTCCGCCGCGGCCTGGGTGCACGCGAAGACGCTGGACAGGTTGGTGTCGACGACCGCCCGCCATTCGGCGGCGGACATGCCGGGCAGGGCCTGCGTGGGCTGCACGCCCGCGTTGTTGACCAGGGCGGTCAGTCCGCCCGGCGCGGTACCGGCGTACCCCGGCAGGCTTCTGCCCCACTCCGCCGCCTCGCGGACCAGCCGGTGGCAGGCGTCCTCGTCCGTGAGGTCGGCCCGCAGCGCGACCGTCTCGGCGCCCAGCTCGCGCAGCCGGGCGAGCACGTCGTCCGCCGGGCTCGTCCGGTGGTGCACGGCGACCGCCGCCCCGGCCCGGGCGAGGCTCAGCGCGACGCCCCGGCCGATCCCGCCCGCGGCACCGGTCACGAGGGCCACCTGACCGGCGAGCAGGGCGGCCGTGGGAGGCGCGGCCGGGCCGGGGGCGGCGCTCACGGGCGGCACAGCGCGGTGATCCGCGCCGCCTCGGCGGGGTAGCGGGCCGTCAGTTCGCCCGCGTCCCCGTGCTCGTAGCCCTCGTAGGTGAAGCCGGGGGCCATGGTGCAGCCGAGGAAGGACCAGGCGCCGCCCTGGGCGACCCGCGCGCCCATCCAGGTGCCGGCGGGCACGGTGTACTGCGGGTGCTGGCCGCCGGGCAGGTCGGGTCCGAGGACGACGGAGCGCACGCCGCCGTCCGGGGCGAGCAGCAGCATGTCGAGCGGATCGCCGAGGTAGAAGTGCCAGATCTCGTCGGAGGGCAGCCGGTGCAGGGCCGAGAAGTCGTCCGGTTCACCGGTGAACAGGGCGACGATCGCGGTCCCCTCGGGGCGGCCGTCGGGCCGCTCGGGGCCCGCCCAGGTCTGCCGGAAGCGGCCGCCCTCGCGGGGGATCGGCTCCAGACCGTAGTGCCGTACGAGGTCTTCGGGCGTCATGCGGCCAGGCTACTGAGCGAGCGCCCCGGCGAGGGCCGCCTCCTTGGTGAGAAACGCGAGCCGGGCGCGCTTCTCCGGCAGGTGGACCTCCGGGAGGTCGACCTCGGGCAGGACGACGAGCGGCCCGGCCTCGAAGCCCTGGCGGACGAACCGCTGGACGGCCTTCTCGTTGCGCTCGTCCGGGTCCACCACGATCCGGGTGCGGCCGAGCCCGAGGAACACGTACGAGGTGAACGCGGCGAGCAGGCCGGTGGAGAAGCCGGGGCGGGCGCCGCCGGGTCCGCTCGGGCCGATCAGGACGTGGACGCCGATGTCGCCGGGCCGGACCTCGTAGCACTCGCCAACCCGGTCGGCGTCCGGCTCGTACGTCTGCAGCAGCGCGGCGGGTTCGCCGTCCTTGACCGCGAGGAAGGCGTGGTGGGTGTCGAGCGAGTCCAGGTGGACGTAGGTCTCCAGGACCTGCTCCCTGGTGAACCCGGTCATGCCCCAGAACGCGGCCCGCTCCTCGGTGACCCAGGCGTGCACGACGTCCACGTCGGCGTGCGGGTCCAGGGGCAGGACGCGGACGGTGCCGAAGCCGTCGATCCGCTGCTCGTGGACGGCTGCGCGGCCGGACGCGTACGGCTCAGTGCTCATCGTTCTCCTTCGTCAGGCGGTCCCAGTCGGTGACGACCGGGGCGAGTTCTCCCGCGAGCCACAGGGGCAGCTGGTCGCGGTGGTGCGGGGTGCCGGGGACGCCGCCGGCGCCGAGCGGGACCACCCAGAGGCTGTCCTCGCGGCGAGCGAGGTCCCAGACGTAGCGGGCGGCGGGGCCGCGTGCGGCGCGGTGGGTGAGGCCGGGCACGGAGGAGGTGCACAGCACGCAGTCGTGGTCGCCGGAGAGGCCGGGTCCCTCGTCCGGTCCTGCGGGCAGCGCGCTCCACGGGACCAGGCGGTGGACGTCGCCCCAGGTGGTGTCCGGGGTGACGGCAGCGGCGCCGCCGGACGCCGTTTCGGCGGCCGCCTCCTCCAGGGCCTCCCGGACGACCTCGGCGCGGTCGATGCCGTACAGCTCCGGCGCGGTGAGCAGGTTCTGCAGGGCGTAGCCGACGCGGACCGTGAGGTCGAGCCAGGGCCGGAAGACCTCCGGGTAGGCGGGCGGGTCGGTCAGGCAGGCGAGCGCGGGATGGGCCGCCAGCCGCCGTACGACGGCGCCGCGGACGGCCGCGTAGGCCGCCGCTTCGGTGCTGTCCGCGTCCATGTGCCGGTCCCAGGACAGGAGCCGGGCGCGTACGGCGGCGGCCCGCGGGCTCAGCCCCGCCTCGTCGAGGGCGGCGAGGTGCTCCAGCACGGGGGCCGCCGAGGCGAGGTGGGTGTCGGTGTGGACGGCCGCCATGTCCGGGGCCGACCAGGTCCGCCGGGCGTCGAGCAGGGCGCGGATGCGCCGGGCCCGGTGCGGGGCGGCGAACTCGGTGCCGAGCGGGGTGGCGGGGCCGTGCTGGTTCGCCATGACGGCGATGCCGTCCTCGACGGTGCCGCGCGGCATCTCGTGCCAGCCCCGCCACTCGTGGCCGGGTTCCCAGGCGGGCACGACACGGGTGCGGTTGTCGGTGCCCCGCACCGGCACCTTCCCGGCGACGCGGTGCAGCAGGCCGCCCTCGGTGTCGGCGGCCTGGACGACGTTCACGGGTTCGGCCCACCGGTCGAGGGCCCGGTCCACGTCCGCGACCCGGCGGGCCCGCAGCAGGGGCAGCAGCGCGCCGAAGCCGAGATCGCCGGTCACCCGGGGCGGGTACCGCAGGCTCATGGCGTCCTCGGTGCCGTCCTCGGCTCCGGGGCCGGGACCGACGACCACGGGGCCGCGCCCGGTCTCGATGACCTCGACCTCGACCGGTTCGCCGCCCGCCACCTCCACGGTCTCCACGTGACGTGCGGCGGGGTGCCACCGTCCGTCCGGGCCGAGCGCCTCGACGCCGGAGGGGGTGCGCCGCAGGCGTTCGCGGTAGAGGTCCTGGTAGTCGGCCATGGCGTTGGTGATGGCCCAGGCGACCGTGCCGGTGTGCCCGAAGTGGGCGATGCCCGGCATGCCCGGGACGGCGATGCCGACGACGTCGAACTCGGGGCAGGCCAGGCGGATCTGCTGGTAGACGCCGGGGTCCTCGATGAAGCGGTGGGGGTCGCCCGCGATGACGGGCCGGCCGGTGGTGGTGCGCTCACCGGCGACGAGCCAGCCGTTGCTGCCGACGGTGCCGGGGCCGTCGGCGGCGAACAGGGCGACCGCGTCCGCGCCGAGCCGCCGTACGACCTCCTCGCGCCACAGCTTGGCGGGGAAGCCGACGAAGAGGATGTGGGTGCTCAGCCAGACGCCCATCGGGGTCCACGGCTCCCACCGGCCGGGGACGAGACCGGTGCGCGCGAACTCCGGGGCGCGGCGGGCGCCTTCGGCCAGTCCCGCGTTGACGCCGTCGACGTACGCCCGGACCCAGTCGGCGGTCTCCGGGTCCCGTTCCTCCAGGGCCGTGAAGCAGCGCCGGGCGGTGTCGTCGACGCGTGCCCGGCGGACGAAGAGGTCTCAGGGGAGGGAGCCGGCGCCCAGGAACGCGGCCGAGGTGCCCTGGGCGCGGTGCCGCTCGACCTCCAGCTGCCAGGCCCGGTCGAGGGCGGTGACCCGGCCCTGGGCGTGCGCGAGTTCCCGCACGCCGTCCGCGCGCAGGTGGGGAACGCCCCAGGCGTCACGGTAGATCTCGCTGCTCACGGTCCATCCCCTGTCATTTCAGGTTAGGCTAACCTAACTGCGATTGCGGCGGAATCGTACGCGAAGCGTGAAGAGGGAGACTCCATGGGGCAGGGGCACGGCTGGGAAGGTGCGGTGCTCAGGCTGCTGGGCGCCAAGAACTTCGCGTTCACGGTGACGGGCGCCGAGGACGTCACCCCGCGGTACCGGCGGGTGCGGTTCACCGACGGCGGCATGCTGGCGGCGACAGGCGTCCACCCGACGATGTGGGTGCGGCTGTGGTTCGACAACGCGGGCAAGCCGCACCAGCGGGCGTACACGCTGGTCGACCCCGACCCGGCCGCCGGGACCTTCAGCCTGGAGTTCGCCCTGCACGAGGGCGTCGCGAGCGACTGGGCGCGGACCGCGAAGCCCGGCGACACGATCGAGGCGACGGTGCAGGGCACGGGGTTCACCGCGCCCCGGCCCGCCCCCTCCCACGTCTTCGCGGTGGCCGACCCCGCGTCGCTGCCCGCCCTCAACTCCCTGCTGGACGCGATGGACGGGACCCCGGCGACGATCTGGTTCGAGACGGACGGTTCGTCCCCGGCCGGGCTCGGCGGGCTCCCCGCGCGGACCGTGCCCTCGCGTCACGAGGTGCGCGCGGTACCCCGCGTCGACGGCGGCGCCGGCCTGGTCGCCCGCGTGAAGGACGACCTCCCCGGCCTCCTGGAGGGGCAGCCGGAACCGTACGTGTGGATCGCCTGCGACACGGCCACGACCCGCTCCCTCACGGCGTACGTCCGCAAGGAACTGTCCCTGCCCAAGCAGCGGGTGAATGCCCTGGGGTACTGGCGCGCCGCCTGACCTCCCGGCCCGCCCTCCCGCTTCGGGACGGCGGGCCCCCGGGGACCCGGGGAGGCGCCACGCGCGCGTGCGGGCGATCATCGAGGCATGGACGCCACTCTTCACCTCGCCCAGCAGCCCGAAGCGGACGAGCTGCTGGGCCGCAGTGCCCTCGCCGCGCTCGTCGGGATGCTCCTCGACCAGCAGGTCCCGATGGAGTGGGCGTTCGCCGGCCCGTACACGATCGCCCGGCGGCTGGAGAAGGACGACCTCGACGCGCACGAGATCGCCGCGCAGGACCCGGAGGCGTTCGCCGCGCTCCTCTCGCAGAAGCCCGCGGTGCACCGCTACCCGGGCTCGATGGCCAAGCGGATCCAGCAGCTGTGCCAGTACCTCGTGGAGCACTACGACGGTGACGCGAGCGCGGTGTGGGAGGGCGTCGGCACGGGCGCGGAACTCCTGCGCCGGCTGAAGGAGCTGCCCGGCTTCGGCACCCAGAAGGCCCAGATCTTCCTGGCGCTGCTGGGCAAGCAGCTCGGCGTACGCCCCGAGGGCTGGCGCGAGGCCGCCGGCGCGTACGGGGAGCCGGAGTCCTTCCGCTCGGTCGCCGACATCACCGGCCCCGAGTCGCTGACGAAGGTGCGGGCGCACAAGCAGGAGATGAAGGCGGCGGCGAAGGCGGCGAAGGCCACCGACAGGTAGGACGCCGGGGCCGCCGGCAACCCCGGTCGGCGACACCACCGGGCGCACGGCCACGGGTGGACGCCGGCATCCATCGGCGACCGGGCCCGAGGCGGCGCCGACGGGCTACGCCAAGAGGGCGGTTCTGGCCTCCGAAGCGATGGGGGCACCGCCGCGGAGGGGGACATCACCTTCCATGAGCACCGCCCCGCGTCCCCCGCACCCGCCGCCGCGGTGCGCACGAGCGCGGGGCGGGACTCCCTCGGGGGCTTCCGCAGGAACTCCCACGGGCGCCCCGCCGTGCACTCGGGTGGGCACGGCGGGCACCCGGACCCTCCCGCCACCTCTCCCCGCCGCGCCCCCGTCGCCGGCGTCCCGGTCGGCGCGGACGTCGTCCCGGGCGGTGCGGGCCACCCGCCGGCACGCGTGGCTGCGGGTCCTCGTCCTCCTGGTCGTCGCGATGCTCGCGACCGGCCCGCACCCCGAGGCGCTCGCCGCGCCGCCCCTCGCCGTCGCCGCCGAGACGGGCGGCCTCGAACAAGACGTGCTCGACACGGCCCTGCGCCCGCCCGCCCGGCACGGCCACCGCCCGCTGGTCCCCCTGCGGCCCGCGCCCCGCCCCGACACCGGACGCCCGGAGCCCACGCCGCTCCGCACGGCCGTCCCGTCGCCCCCGCCGTACGCCCTCGCGCTGCACGTCCTGCGCTGTGTGGTCCTGCGCTGCTGAGAGGCCCGGTCCGCGGACCGTTCCGCACCGGCAGAAGACAGGCAGCACACCGACCACGGACAAGGACACAGCCATGCCCCACGATCCCTACGCGATCCTGCACGCCCTCCTGCGGGCGGAGGCCGTACGCAACGCCCCCAAGACGCAGACGGAGTCCCGTCCCGGGCCGGACGGGCGGCGTGAGCGGACGCCCCGCAAGGAGCACGGACGGCGGTGAGCGCAGGGCGGCCGTCCCCAGCGGGCGGCCGCCCGACCGGCGGCTCTCCCCGGGGAAGGCGGACGCCGACGTGCACCGGGGGGCGCGGGCGACGCTCACACCTTCGGGCCGGTCGTCACCGGCACCCCTCACCCTCCCGGGTGTCGCCGTCCACCCGGTGCCGCGAGCCCGCCCGCCCGGCCTCCGCCGCCGGTCCGCGCCGGTCCGGGCCTCACCGCGGCCTCCCGGGGAACCCCGGACACCTACCGGTCTGCCCCGCTTTCCGCCGTCTTTTCCGGCACCGCACTCCCTCCCCAAGGCTGCGCCCGGAAGGTCTTGACCGGTAGGCTTTCCGTGTGATCTTCAAGCGCATCGGAAACGGCCGGCCGTACCCCGACCACGGCCGGGAAAGCACCCGGCAGTGGGCGGACGTCGCGCCGCGCCCGGTCCGCCTCGATCAGCTCGTCACGACCAAGGGCCAGCTGGATCTGGAGACCCTCCTCGCCGAGGACTCCACCTTCTACGGCGACCTCTTCGCGCACGTCGTGAAGTGGCAGGGCGACCTGTATCTGGAGGACGGACTGCACCGCGCGGTCCGCGCCGCGCTGCAGCAGCGCCAGGTGCTGCACGCCCGCGTCCTCGAACTGGACTGAGCGCCACGGGCCCGCCGGTTGGCCCTTTCGGGTTGGACTGAGCCGCCGCCAATGATCATTTAGTAGTTATCGTCGCCAAGTCGCACTACGCTGCGCCCATGAGCATGCTGACTCCCCCGGGCATGGGCCGCCAGTACCGCATCACGGGGGACAAGTACCCGCGCATGCGCCGACCCCGGGGACGCCGCAGGCTGGCGTTCCTCGCCATCGCCTCCGTCGCCGCGCTGGGGTTGATCGGCTGGGGAACCCTGCAGCTCATCGACGTCTTCACCGGTGGCGGCGACAAGGCGTCGGCGGCCGGCGCCAAGGCGAACTGCGCGAAGAAGGCGAGTCCCTCGCCCGAGGCGTCCGCGGCGGCGGGCACCCTCCCCGAGCCGGGCCAGATCACCGTCAACGTCTTCAACGCCACGCCCCGCGGCGGGCTCGCGAAGAAGACCGCCGACGAGCTGAAGAAGCGCGGCTTCCGCATCGGCGACGTGGGCAACGCGACGAAGGCGTACGACAAGAAGGTCGAGGGCCCCGGGCTGCTGCTCGGCGCGGCGGCCGCGGACGCCGCGGCGCTGCCGGTGCTGAACACCCAGCTCGCCGGTGCCGAGGTCAAGACCGACGGGCGGCAGAAGGCCACCGAGGTCGACCTCGTCATCGGGACCGGCTTCAAGGCGCTCACCGACAAGGAGGACGCCGCCAAGGCGCTGGCCGTGCTGGCCAGGCCCGAGCCGACGCCCTCCGCCACGAAGAAGTCCTGCTGACACCTCCGCCAGGAGGGCCGGCAGGCGGCGGAGCCCGGTGACGGGCCCCGCCGAAAGCGCGGACTACTCCGCGGCGCCGTACATCCGGTCGCCGGCGTCCCCGAGGCCCGGGACGATGTAGCCGTGCTCGTTGAGCCGCTCGTCGACCGACGCGGTCACGACGGTGACCGGGGTGCCGGCCAGGTCGCGCTCCATGATCTCGACACCCTCGGGGGCGGCGAGCAGGACCACGGCCGTCACGTCGTCGGCGCCCCGCTTGATGAGCTCCTGGATCGCCGCGACGAGCGTGCCGCCGGTGGCCAGCATCGGGTCGAGGACGTAGACCTGCCGCCCGGAGAGGTCCTCCGGCATCCGGGTCGCGTACGTGGACGCCTGGAGCGTCTCCTCGTCGCGGACCATGCCCATGAAACCGACCTCGGCGGTCGGCAGCAGCCGCACCATGCCGTCGAGCATGCCGAGGCCCGCGCGCAGGATCGGCACGACCAGCGGGCGCGGGTAGGAGAGCTTGACGCCCGTGGTGGGGGAGACCGGGGTCACGAGGTCGACCTGCTCGGTGCGCACGTCCCGCGTGGCCTCGTAGGCGAGCAGGGTGACCAGCTCGTCGGCGAGCCGCCGGAAGGTCGCGGAGTCGGTGCGGCGGTCGCGCAGGGTGGTGAGCTTATGGGCGACCAGAGGGTGGTCGACGACGTGGAGACGCATGTCCACAACAGTAACCGGGCCCGGCCCGCCCGCCGCCGCCCCGCCCTGGCCCGGAATCCGCCCCCGCCGTGCCGCCCCGGCGCTCCCCGGCCCGCGCCGTCTCCGCGCCCCCGGCCCGCGCCGCGCCCGGACCCCGCCCCGCCGTCCGGCTGGCATCAAACGGGCCGTCGGAGGGAAAGTGGGAGGGACGGACCTGGGGTGGTGTGCCTATGCCGGAGCGGGACGACGACTTCCTGGAACAGCGGGAGGCGGAGGCCGAGCGCCGCAGACGCCGCGCCCGGTTCCTGCGGGAACTGACCGAGGCGCGCGAGCTGCGCGAGCGGGTCCAGCCGCGCCGCGCGAAGGCGGCCCGGCTGCGCCACGCCATGCGCATGCGCACCTTCCGCTGGTAGTCCCGCCCCGGTGAAGGACGTGGTCGGGCCCCTGTCCAGGAATGGTCGCGCGCCCGCTCCCACGGGCGGTGGTCGCGTGGGCGGAGCCCCCGGCCGCGTACGATCCCGCTGGTAGCGATCAAAAGAGGCAGACACAGCAGGCCGAAGACGTCCCCTGGACGCTCTGTTTCTGCCACGATTCCGAGTGGGTGGGGCTCGCAGCAGCGCCTCCGCCCACAGCCTCCGCCGGGGGGACCCCCAACCGGCACGCCTATGACCAGTGGGAGAGTCACGGTGTACTTCGCCGCACTGCTCGCGCGCACCGAAGACGGGTGGGAAGCGAGCGACACAGAGCTCGACGATGTGGAGACCCTGTCGGATTTCACCGACCTGGCCCGCGAGGCCTCGGTCGACGACGACACGGTCCTCCTCCTCATCGAGCAGGAGGACGGATGGTTCGGGGTCGTCCGCGTGGACGGCGAGGAGGACCCTCGTATCTACGTCTCGGACGCCGCCGCAGCATCCCGCAGTTCGTACGGCGAGATCCTGCTCACGGACGAACTTCTCGGAAGGGAGCCCGGTGACGACGACGTCCCCGATCTGGACTCCCTCGACCTCGACGGCACGGAAGACGGTGAGCGAGAGGACCCCGACGACGAAGTGGAAGAAGTGGCCGGCACGTCCGGCGAGGCCGTGCCGCACAGCCCCGTGGGGGACCGCGAGATCCTCGCCGACCTGGGCGTCGGTGAGAAGGAACTGCTCCTCCTCCACGAGGGCGACGCGCTCAACACGATCGCCGAGGCGCTGGGGGCCGCGGAGGTCCTGGAGACCGTCCGTTAGGTTCCCCCGGTGAGCAGCGCTGAGGAGACGTCCCCGCCCGATCCCGTACGTGATCCCTGGCGGGCCGCGATGCGGCTCGCCCTGGACCAGGCCCGGCTGGCCACGGGGGGCGGGGACGTCCCCGTCGGCGCCGTCGTGCTGTCCCCGGACGGCACGACGGTGCTCGCGGCGGGGCACAACGAACGTGAGGCGACCGGCGATCCGACGGCGCACGCCGAGGTCCTGGCCCTGCGCAGGGCCGCGGAACGCACCGGCGAGTGGCGGCTGTCCGGCTGCACGCTCGTCGTCACCCTGGAGCCCTGCACGATGTGCGCGGGCGCGCTCGTGCAGTCGCGGCTGGACCGGGTCGTCTACGGCGCGCGCGACGAGAAGGCGGGCGCGGCGGGCTCCGTGTGGGACGTCGTACGCGACCGGCGGCTCAACCACCGGCCCGAGGTGATCGAGGGTGTCCTGGCCGGTGAGAGCGCGCGTCTGCTGACGGAGTTCTTCCGGGCGCGGTGACCGCCCGGGATCTCCGAAACGGATTTCTGACCACGGCCCACCTTGGGGTAGGGTCTCCCTCGGTAGCGTGTCCGAGCGGCCGAAGGAGCTCGCCTCGAAAGCGAGTGTGGCGCAAGTCACCGAGGGTTCAAATCCCTCCGCTACCGCTTCTGAAGGGCCCCGTCGCGAGACGGGGCCCTTCGTGCTTTCCGCCCGCTTCGGGAGGCGAGGTGAGGGGCCGGTGGACGCGTGATCATGTGCGGGTGCCCGAACACCTGGGCGGGTTACACTCACCGCCGGCAACAGGGGGCCCACCGGGGCGCAGCAGGCACAGCAGGCACAGGGGAGGCCGCGGTGGCGGTGAATTCGAAGAAGATCGCCGTCTACGCACTCGTGGTCTTCGCGCTCTACGTGATCATCACCGACCCCGAGCAGGCCGCCGACTACGTCCAGATAGGGTTCGAGGGCATCTCCAACGCCGCTCAGGCGGTCGGCGACTTCATGACGTGGATCGCCGACGGAGCCCAGGACTAGGGCCCGGCGCCGGGCGGCCGCCCGCCGTACCCCTGGGAGCGCACGTGATCCGCCATCTGGTCCTCTTCAAGCTCAACGAGGGCGTCCAGCGCGACGACCCCCGCGTCGTCGAGGGCGTGGCCGCCTTCCGCGCGCTCGGCGGGCAGATCCCGGAACTGGAGTTCTGGGAGTGCGACTGGAACATCACCGACCGGCCCATCGCGTACGACTTCGCGATCAACTCGGCGGTGGCGGACACGGACGCGCTGAAGCGGTACCTGGAGCACCCCGCGCACCAGGCGGGCGTCGCACTGTGGCGGGAGTTCGCCACCTGGGTGATCGCCGACTATCCCTTCTGAGCCGCGTCACCCGTTCCAGGAGCCTCCCGCCGCGACCGGCGGGGGGCCCTTTTATGTCGTATGCCCGCAGTGGTTACCAACACGGTGTTATGGGGTGCTTGCACACAGTGCACATGTCTTGTGATGCTATGACCGCTTTTGACGGATGAGTTGACGGAGACGTCGACGGATCGTTGACGAATGAAGAGGTGGCGTTGACCGTGTCGGCCAGTACTGCGCCACCCCAGGAGGAAGCCCCCGACCAGGCCCGGGCCCAGGACCGCCCCCGGTCGCCGGCCCCGGCCTCCGCCCCGGCCCAGTCGTCCGTGCCCGCCCGGCCGTCCACCCCCTCTTCTCCCTCTTCTCCCTCTTCGCCCTCCCCGGCGGCCACGCCGGCGCAGTCGCCCGCTCCGGTCCAGCCGGCCGCTCCGGTCCAGCCGCCCGCCGCAGAGGAGCAGCCCGCCCCCGCGCCGGAGAAGCGCCGGGGCGCCGACACCCGGGCCCTGACCCAGGTGCTGTTCGGGCAGCTGAAGCAGCTGGAGCCGGGCAGCCCCGAGCACGGGCGGGTGCGCGGCGCGCTGATCGAGGCCAACCTGCCGCTCGTCCGGTACGCCGCCGCCCGCTTCCGCAGCCGCAACGAGCCGATGGAGGACGTCGTCCAGGTCGGCACCATCGGCCTGATCAACGCCATCGACCGCTTCGACCCCGACCGGGGCGTGCAGTTCCCGACCTTCGCCATGCCGACCGTCGTCGGCGAGATCAAGCGGTACTTCCGGGACAACGTCCGCACGGTCCACGTGCCGCGCCGGCTGCACGAGCTGTGGGTGCAGGTGAACAGCGCCACCGAGGACCTGACGACGGCCTTCGGGCGCTCCCCGACGACCGCCGAGATCGCCGAGCGGCTGCGGATCTCCGAGGAGGAGGTCCTCTCCTGCATCGAGGCCGGGCGCTCGTACCACGCGACCTCACTGGAGGCCGCCCAGGAGGGCGACGGGCTGCCGGGGCTGCTGGACCGGCTCGGCTACGAGGACCCGGCGCTCGACGGGGTGGAACACCGCGACCTCGTGCGCCACCTTCTCGTACAGCTGCCCGAAAGGGAGCAGCGGATCTTGCTGCTGCGCTACTACAGCAATCTCACGCAGTCGCAGATCAGTGCCGAACTGGGTGTGTCCCAGATGCATGTGTCAAGGCTTCTCGCCCGTAGTTTCGCGCGTCTGCGATCCGCAAACAGGATCGAGGCGTAACTCGCGGGAGCGAATCGCTCAGCGGGCTTTTTTCCGACGGTTCTGCACTGATAAACCGTCAGACCCCCTTTTTCCAGGGCCGATTCACCCTTCCCATGTCGACATGTCACTACAGCGTGTTGCCGACATGTGACATTCTGCCGGAAGCGCGTTTGCCGCGGCCTCGCCGCCGGTATTCAGGTGGAGGCTGCGTTCCTCCGACGGGAGCGTCCGCCGCGACCGTCCGCGACCCAAAGGGGGTGGCATGTCCGCAGATCAGGGCAGCTCGAAGGTGCTCACGCTCGCCAAGAGCGACTCGGCGCCCGACGTGCTTCATGACGTCCCGGCCCTTCCGGACCAGGAAGCCGTCCCGGCCCTCCCGGACCAGGAGGCGGCCGTCCCGGCCCTTCCGGTCTCGGGAGCCATCGACACCCGCACCCTGTCCCGCTCCCTGTTCCTGCGGCTCGCCGCGCTCGACGAGAGCAGCCCCGAGCGCGCCTACGTACGCGACACCCTGATCGAGCTCAACCTCCCGCTCGTGCGGTACGCGGCGGCCCGCTTCCGCAGCCGGAACGAGCCGATGGAGGACATCGTCCAGGTCGGCACCATCGGCCTGATCAAGGCGATCGACCGCTTCGACTGCGAACGCGGCGTGGAATTCCCGACCTTCGCGATGCCGACGGTCGTCGGCGAGATCAAGCGCTTCTTCCGCGACACCTCCTGGTCGGTGCGGGTCCCGCGCCGCCTCCAGGAGCTGCGCCTGGCGCTCACCAAGGCCAGCGACGAGCTGTCGCAGAAGCTGGACCGCTCGCCCACCGTCGCCGAACTCGCCGTGGTCCTCGGCGTGTCCGAGGAGGACGTGGTCGACGGCCTCGCCGTGGGCAACGCGTACACGGCCTCCTCGCTGGACTCCCCGGCCCCCGAGGACGACGGCGGCGAGGGCTCCCTCGCGGACCGTCTCGGCTACGAGGACCCGTCCCTGGAGGGCGTCGAGTACCGCGAGTCCCTCAAGCCGCTGCTGGCCAAGCTGCCGCCCCGCGAGCGCCGCATCATCATGCTGCGCTTCTTCGCGAACATGACGCAGTCGCAGATCGGCGAGGAGGTCGGCATCTCGCAGATGCACGTCTCCCGGCTGCTCACCCGCACGCTCTCCCAGCTGCGGGAAGGCCTCATCTCCGACTGAGTCTTCATAATTGACGCACCGTCAGCCACACTGGCGCGATGCGTCGACTCCCGATACGCGACCGCCGAGGCGCCCTGCTGGGTGCCTCGGCGGCTGTCGTCTGCCTGGGTGCCGTGGCCGTCGCCTGCGGGGGCGGCGGGCACGGCGGCGGATACGTGGCGGTCGGTCCGGCGGGCGGTCCGCCCGGTGCGTCCGGGGCCGCGGCCCCGACCGGGGACGTGACGCTGGCGCCGCTGGACGAGAAGGGCGGCACCTCGCCACCGGCCCTCAACGGGCGCCCGGAGCGGGGGCGTTCGGGCCCTGCGCGCTCACCGGCCTCCGGTGCGGGGACCACACCGTCGCCGGGTGCTCAGACGCGGGGTCCCGGTGCCACGGGGGAACGCGGGACGGAGCGGCCGGGTCCCGCGGGCGGGGGCGGTGACTCCGGGCGTCCGGACGGTGGTTCGGGCGGCGGTACGGCGACCGCGAGTCCCCCGGCCGGGCCCGCCGTCCTCACCGCCGGAGAGCCGCGGCGCGCCGCGGGCGAGCGGCGCTGGTGCGAGGAGGTGACCGTCGCCTTCCGCAACACCGGCGGTACGGCGGTGCGTTCGGGCACGGTGACGTTCGGGACGCATGTCGTCGGGGCGCTCGGGATCGACTGGGCGACGGTCGAGTCGACCGAGGACCTGCCGGCGCCGATCGCGGCGGGCGCCGCGGAGGAACGGACCTGGACGGTGTGCGTGGACGCCTGGCGGGTGCCGCTGGGCATGCACGTCGAGACGCGGGACGTGTCCGTGCGGTGGCGGTAGCCCGCCCCTCGGGGCGGGCCGCCGGTTACGAGAGCGCCAGCCAGGCCACCGCGGCGACGACGACCACGGCGGCCACGACGCCGAGGATCAGGCCGATGCGGGGGCCCGACTGAACCGCCTGCTGCCGACGCGCCTGGGGGCCCTCGTCGACGAAAGCCCGGAACATCTGGGTGCTACCCGCGGGGTCGTAGTTGCCCTCGGGGCCCTGGGTGTTTGCCATGGCCCTGGACCCTAGCGAATGCGCGCCGACCGCCCAAGTGCCGGGCTCCCGTTCAGGCCGTCCACCCGGGGTCCGGGGTCGCGCTCCCGACCCGCTCGCGGACCCTTTCGCCGGCTCTCGGGAGGGTTTCCGGCAGCCGGGCCGGGGGACCCGCGCTCGGGTGCCGTACCGGCCGGACGGTCGCCGAGGGCACCGCTTACGCCCCTGACCTGCGGATTTACGGTTGCCAATGCTTGCCTTTGCCAAGTTTTTAGGGCGATCGATCCGATTTCGTTTGCCTGTGGCAACCAACTGTCTCTATGGTTGCCCTAAGCAACGAATACGGGAGGTGCGATGGCCGAGCAGGCGCAGTACGAGGAACTCGCTCGTCAGCTCAGCGCCATCGGTGCCGTGAAGAGGGACATGGGGCGGATCCTGCCGCACGACTGCCCGGCGGGTTCCGCCGCGGTGCTGACGCTGCTCGGCAGGCACGGCGACATGCGGATGAGCAGGCTCGCCGAGCTGCTCTCCGTGGACATGTCGGTGACCAGCCGCCACGTCGCCCACGTCGCGGACCGGGGCTGGATCGAGAGGTCCCCCGACCCGGCCGACAAGCGCTCACGCATCCTGCGCCTCACCGCCGCGGGCCGGCACCGGCTCGACGAGCTCTCCGAGAGGTCGTCGCAGCTGCTGGCCGACCGGCTGAGCCACTGGTCCGACGACGAGGTCGGTCTGCTCATCGAGCTCATGGGCCGGCTGCGCGAGAGCTTCGGCGACTGCCGCGGCACCGCGCCGCACCGCCCGGCGCCCCCGCACTCGTACGCGACAGAACCGACCACCCGTACACCCGCGTAAACGTAAGAGAAGGAAGCCCATGGCAACGACCACACCAGCCGGTGTGCGGGCTCACGCCAAGCACGGAGGTGGGTCCTCCGACGGCGCTCCGATGACGCACCGGCAGATCATGGAGGCGCTCTCCGGGCTGCTGCTCGGCATGTTCGTCGCGATCCTGTCGTCGACGATCGTCTCCAACGCCCTTCCCGAGATCATCGGGGACCTGGGCGGCGGCCAGTCCGCCTACACCTGGGTCGTCACGGCCTCGCTGCTGGCCATGACGGCCACCACGCCCCTGTGGGGCAAGCTGGCCGACCTCTACAGCAAGAAGGCGCTCGTCCAGATAGCGCTGATCATCTACGTCCTCGGCTCCGTGGTGGCCGGCCTCTCGCAGAACGCGGGCATGCTGATCACGGTCCGGGTCGTCCAGGGCATCGGCGTCGGCGGGCTGTCCGCCCTGGCGCAGATCGTCATGGCCGCGATGATCTCCCCCCGTGAGCGGGGCCGTTACTCCGGCTACCTCGGCGCCACCTTCGCCGTCGCCACCGTCGGCGGTCCGCTGCTCGGCGGTGTCATCACCGACACCTCGTGGCTCGGCTGGCGCTGGTGCTTCTACGTCGGTGTGCCGTTCGCGGTCATCGCGCTGATCGTCCTCCAGAAGACCCTGCACCTGCCCGTCGTGAAGCGGGACGTCAAGGTCGACTGGGCCGGCGCGTTCTTCATCTCCGCCGCGGTCTCCCTGCTGCTGCTGTGGGTCACCTTCGCCGGTGACAAGTACGACTGGATCTCCTGGCAGACCTACACGATGCTCGCCGGCGCGGTCGTGCTCGGACTGCTCTTCGTGCTCGTGGAGTCCCGGGCGAGCGAGCCGATCATCCCGCTGCGCCTGTTCCGCAACCGCACCATCACGCTGTCCTCGATCGCCTCGCTGTTCGTCGGTGTCGCGATGTTCACCGGCACGGTCTTCTTCAGCCAGTACTTCCAGCTGGCCCGCGACGAGTCCCCGACGATGTCGGGCGTCATGACCATCCCGATGATCGGCGGCCTGTTCGTCTCCTCCACGGTCTCCGGCCAGGTCATCACCAAGACCGGCAAGTGGAAGGCCTGGCTGGTCAGCGGCGGCGTCCTGGTGACCGCCGGACTGGGTCTGCTCGGCACGATCCGGTACGACACCGAGTACTGGCACATCGCGGTCTTCATGGCGCTCATGGGTCTCGGCATCGGCATGATGATGCAGAACCTGGTGCTGTGCACGCAGAACCAGGTGGCCCCCTCCGACCTCGGCGCGGCCAGCTCCACGGTCACCTTCTTCCGGTCCCTCGGCGGTGCCATCGGCGTCTCCGCGCTGGGCGCCGTGATGGCCAACCGGATCGGCGACTACGCCCGGGACGGACTGAGCGACCTCGGCCCCAAGTACGCCTCCGCGGCCTCCGCGGCGAGCTCCGACAGCAGCATCCCGGACATGGACGCGCTGCCCGGCCCGCTGCGCACGGTCATGGAGAGCGCGTACGGCCACGGCATCGCGGACGTCTTCCTGATCGCCTCGGCGACGGCCCTGATCGCCTTCTTCGTGACCCTGTTCATCAAGGAGGTCCCGCTGCGGACCTCGGGCGGTCTGGCCCAGGCGGCCGCCGAGGCCGACGGCAATGCGGCCGTCCCGGCCGCCGCGGAGTCCCCCGCCGTCGAGACCGCGAGCCGGTCCGCCGCCCGGACGGACACGGCCGACGCGGGCCCCGAGGGCACGCAGCGGCCGGGCGCGGTCGCCACGGCCGCGACCGGGACCCTGCCCGGGTCCGCCGGCATCCCGGTCCGCGGCCACGTCCGCGGCGCCGAGAGCGCGCCCGTGCCGCGGGCCGCGGTGACGCTGATCTCGCTCGCGGGACGGCAGCTCGGCCGGTCGGTCGCGCAGGCCGACGGCGCCTACGCGGTGGACGCGCCCGGCACCGGCTCCTACGTCCTGATCGCCTCCGCCGACGGCTTCCAGCCGCAGGCCTCGACGATCGTCGTCAACGACGAGCCGGTCGCGTACGACATCCTGCTCAGCGGCACCAGCGGGCTGAGCGGTGTGGTGCGGGCCGCCGGTTCCCAGACCGCGGTCGGGAACGCCATGGTCATCGTGACCGATGTGCGCGGCGACGTGCTGGCCACCGGAACCACCGGTGAGCAGGGCGAGTTCACCTTCGCCGAGCTGGTCCCCGGTACCGTGACCGTCGCGGTGAACGCCGCGGGGCACCGCCCGGTGGCCCTGCCCGTCGAGGTCGGCGGCACCGGCGTCACCCGGGTCGAGGTCGAACTCAGCCCCGGCGCCCACGTGCAGGGTGTCGTCCGGGCGCCGGGCGGTCCGCTCGGCGACGCCCGGGTCACCCTGGTCGACGCGGCCGGCAACGTGGTCGGCACGGCGCGGACCGGCGCCGACGGGGCGTACGCCTTCACCGACCTGGACGGCGGCGAGTACACCGTCATCGCGACGGGCTACCCGCCGGTGGCCACCTCGCTGACCGTGAACGGCTCCGGCGCCGACGGCCACGACATCGAGCTCTCCCACCCGGGCGAGTAGTTCGGCCCCGGCCCGCGGGGCGCACTCCGAGCGGAGGTGCGCCCCGCGGGCCGGTCTCTTTTTCGACCGGTCCGGCCGGCCCCGCCGGTCAGGACAGCTTGGCTTGCAAGGAGAAAACGGGATGGGACTGACCGCAAGGATCCGCACGCGGGACGGATGGGCCGTGTCGCACGCGGTCGTCACGGTGACCGACATGACGGGCACCCAGGTGGTGCGGGCCGAGGCCGACGCCGAGGGGGCCGTGCGGGACACGACCGCCCTGGCGCCCGGCGCGTACACCGTCATCGTCACCGCGGTCGGGTACGCCCCCGCCGCGTCCAGCGCGATCGTCACGGCGAGCGGGCGGGCCGACGTGGGGAACGTCGTCCTGACCCGCCAGGGCGGCACCGAACTGCCCCCGCCGGGCCCCTGGACCATCGACCCGGTGCACTCCTCCGTGGGCGCGGTCGCCCAGCACCTGGGCATCTCCAGCGTGCGCGGCCGGTTCACCGAGTTCTCGGGTCTCATCGAGATCGCCCCGGACGAGGTCGCCAAGTCGCGCGTGGAGGCGGTGATCTCCGCGGCCTCCATCGACACCGGGAACGCGATGCGCGACGGGCACCTCACGTCGCCCGACTTCCTCGACGTGGAGAAGTACCCGCAGATCACCTACCGCTCGACCGGGCTGACCCTCGCCGGTTCCGACCGCTGGACGGTGCACGGCGAGCTGACCATGCACGGCGTCGTCCGCCCCGTCGACCTGGACCTGGCCTACCTCGGCACCGGCGCCGACCCGTGGGGCGGCACGCGGGCCGCGTTCCGGGCCACCGCGGAGCTGCGCCGCGAGGACTTCGCGATGAACTACAACCAGGTGCTCCAGGCGGGCATCTCCGCCATCGGCACCACGCTGCGGGTGGAACTCGACATCCAGGCGGTCCAGGGCGACTCCCTGCCGGCCGTCTGACGGCGGGTACCGCGCTGTCGGCCGTCTGACGGCGCGTGAGGCGGCCTCCCTGCCGCGCCGGGCCGGTGGCTCAGCCGCCGGTCCGGGAGCCGCCCGGCGCACTGCCGTCGCGGACCGGGGCACCGGCCACCCGGGCCACCAGGTCCCCGCACAGGTCCCTCAGCTTGACGTTCGAGTCCTGCGAGGCGCGGCGCAGCATGTCGAGCGCCACCCGGGCGTCGCAGCGCTCCTTCGCCATGAGGATGCCGACCGCCTGGTCGATGACGCTGCGCGAGAGCAGAGCGGCCCGGACGTCCCCCGCCGACGCCCGCTGCCGCTCGATGCGCAGCGCCGCGTTGATCGCCTGGGAGGCGCGCGCCGCGAACTCCCGGGCGGTGGTCCGCCGGCCGTCGAAGGCGTGCTCCGTCACGGCGTAGAGATTGAGCGCCGCGTCGGTCTCGCCGTCGACGTCGAGCGGCACCGCGAGGACCGAGCGGACCCCCTGCGCGAGCGCGTACTCGGTGTAGGAGGGCCAGCGGGTCTCCCGCGCGAGGTCCGGCGCGTACTGTTCGACGTCCGCCGCGGCGGCCCGCACGCAGGGCCCGTCGCCGTTCTCGTACTGGCGCTGGTCGAGTCCGCTCGGCAGTCCGTCCGTGCCCGCCAGGGTGAGCAGCCGTCCGTCGCGCCGGACGGTGATGCTGCACGCCGCCGCTCCCTCGACGGCGAGCACCGCCCGCTCCGTGAGGTCCTTGAGCAGCGTGTCGAGGCCGCCGCTCTGAGCCAGCGCCTCGTGGAGGGGGCCGGCGTCCGCCGCGGCGGCCCGCGGTGACCGGGGTGGATCCGCTGGGGGTCTCATACAGACCGGATATCCCGTCGGCACCCGCTCACGCCTGGTCCCTGGCCTCCACAATGCGCCCGGCGAGGTCGCGGAGCTTCACGTTCTCGCGCTGCGAGGTCCGCACCAGGCTGTCGAACGCCTCCGCCGCGTCGATGTCCAGGCGCTCCATGAGGATGCCCGTGGCCTGGCCGATCAGGTCGCGGGTGCGCATGGCCTCGGTCAACTGCTCCCGTACGGTCGCCGACTCCAGCGCGATGCTGACGTGCGCGGTGAGCAGCCGGCCGATGCGGGTGGCCGAGTCGTCGAAGGCCCGCGGCTTGCGCGCGTAGACGGTGAGCACGGTGACCCGGCGGCGGTCTGCGCGCAGGCGCAGGGAGAGCACGGAGCGCAGTCCGAGGCCGGACAGGGTGAGTTCGCCGTCCTCGTCGTCGCCGCTGTCCTCGATTCCCGCGACCGGCGCGCTCCACAGCCCGTTCCAGTACCCGTCGTGCTCCCGGCCGGCGTTCAGGGCGTCGGCGGAGCGGACGACGTCGTCGGTCCAGGCGAGGGTCTGCCGGTGCGCGGTGCGCTCGATGACGGAGACACCGGCGTGCTCGGCGCCGGGCAGGAGGTGCACGGCGAGCCGGGCCGCGGTGCGCAGGGTGCCGTTCGCCGTGGAGGTCTCATGCAGCTGCTGAGCGGCCACCGTCAGAGCTTCGGCCAGCTCGAAACCCGTCGCGAAACGGGGCAATTCAGTAAAGTCGGACGCAGCCACCACGAACCTCTTCGGCATGCATGGCCAGGATCCCGTCGTCGTTCGACGACAGGCCCCAGCGCCATGCGCAGGAGAGCTCCGCAGCACATTCCCGACTGCGAGCACAGGACGAACAGCACTTTAGCTGCTCCGATGGGGTGAGGTTGCGGCTCGGTGGCCGAGCTTCCGAAGTGACCCGCGCCCGTGGTGGAATGGCCGTACAGGTCAGGAAGCGGCCTCATCGGATCCGGACACATGTCTTTCAGGTGAGTTGCCATGACCTTCTCCCCGACCCCACGTGACCTGCCGAACTGCACGCTCGTCACGCTGCCGGCGGACATCGACATCTCCAACGCCGACGCCGTGTACGCCGGGACCATGGGCGTGGTGAACACACGGAGGGACCGACTGCGCCTGCTCGTCCTGGATCTCACCGGGACCGCCTTCATGGACTCACAGGGCGTACGCCTCATCAACGAGGTGCGGGAACAGCTGCACCACCCGCCGCGCACCGAGCTGCGCGTGGTGGCCGAGCCGGACGGACTGGTGAGCCGCGTCCTGGAGCTGACCGGGCTGCGCCGGGACGTCGCCGTGTACGACGACCTGGCCGAGGCGATCGAGTCCTAGGCTGGCCGCATGGCACCCAACATCGCGACGAACACCTCCGTCGCCCTGGACGAGTTGCTCGACTTCGTACGGCCCCGGCACCGCGCCGTCCTGCTGACCCGGCGGGCCGACGGCGGCCCCCAGGGCTCCCCCCTGACGTGCGGCGTGGACGACTCCGGACGCATCGTCGTCTCCACCTACCCGGAGCGCGCCAAGACCCGCAACGCCAAGCGGGACGAGCGGGTCAGCCTCATCGTGCTGAGCGACGAGTGGAACGGGCCCTGGGTCCAGATCGACGGCACCGCCGAGGTCATCGACGCGCCGGACTCCGTCGAACCGCTCGTCGAGTACTACCGCAACATCGCGGGGGAGCACCCGGACTGGGACGAGTACCGGGAGGCGATGCGCAAGCAGGGCAAGTCCATCATCCGCGTCACGCCCGAGCGGTGGGGACCGGTGGCGACGGGCGGCTTCCCCGCGCGGCTCGCCCCGCAGGACTGACCCGGGAGCGGCACGGTCAGCGGAACCGATCCGGGAGCGGCGCGCCCCGCGGGACTTGTGGGGAAGGCGGCGCGTCCCGCAGGACGCACCCGGACCGCGCGGCGGGCCTCGCGGGACTGATTCGGGGGCGGCGCGGTCAGCCCCTGGCGACCATCGCCTCGATGCCCGCGATCAGCGTCTCCAGCGCAAAGGCGAAGTCGCGTTCGCGCATCTCCTCCACCGTGTCGCCGCCGCGGGCCTCCATGAGGTCCGCGGCGTCCTCGAACTGCTCCGCGAACTCCGGCCGGTCGCGGATGCTGCTCATGGCCTGGTGGAAGTACTCGTCCTGGGTCATCCCGGCAGAGGCACAGCGCTGCACGAAGTGGCCCTCGATCGTGCCGAAGCCGTAGACGAACTGGAAGACCGCCGAGAGGGCGCCCGTGCGGCCCTTCGGGGGCAGCCCCGTGTCGCGGATGATCTGCTGCACGCAGTGCGAGAAGGCCATCGAGTGCGGCCCGATGTTGAGGAAGTTGCCGATCAGCGGCGACACCCACGGGTGGCGCACGAGCAGCGCCCGGTAGCCGGCGGCCAGCGAGCGCAACTGGTCGCGCCAGTCCTCGCCCGATCCGGCGTCGGGCGGGTCCAGCTCGCCGAAGGCCGCGTCCAGGGCGAGTTCGAGCAGATCGTCCTTGGTGTCGACGTACCAGTAGACCGACATCGCGGTGACGTTCAGCTCGGCTGCGAGGCGGCGCATGGAGAACCTGGCCAGGCCCTCCGCGTCCAGCAGCCGCACGGTGGCCTGCGTGATGCGGTCCCGGTCGAGCCCCGACGGCTGGCCGCCGCCGCGCGCCGTGCGTCCCCGGGCCGCCTTGCCGTCCAACCAGACACTGGTCCGCGCCGGACGCCCGGCCCGGTCGGCTGCCCTCACCATGGCGCACCTTTCTCGAAACTTGGGGACCCTGCGGTTCTGGTTTCCCGAGGTGGGGACCGGAATCCCCCGGACCTTCCCTCCCGATACCGAGCGGGCGTCACACGGACACCGTCACGGCGGAGTCTGCCCTCTCCGCCCGCCGCAGCAACGCCGCCGCGAGCAGCCCGCCGAGAAGGACGGCCACCGCGCCGACCAGCTGGCTGGTCTCCAGGCCCGACGAGAAGGCGTCGGTGATCCGCTCCCGCTCCCGCGGCGAGCCGGCCGACGCCAGCGCCGCCGGGAGCGAGGCGGCGGCCACCGGTATCAGCGCCGCGAAACGGGAATTGAGGACCGCGCCGAGCACCGCCACCCCGAGGCCGTTGCCGAACTCGGCCAGGGTGCCGTTGACACCCGCGCCGACGCCCGCCCGGGACGGCGGGATCGCGCTCATGACGGCGTGCGCCATGGCGGGGTTCGCGACGGCGCAGCCCGCGCCGATCAGCAGGAGCCCGAGGAGGGTGCCGGGGTAGCCGTGCGCGGCGAGCGTCGCGATCGACACGAGCCCGCCCGACATCAGCACCATGCCGAGGGCGACGGACACCGGCGTGCCGAGCCTCGCCGTCCAGCGCGCCGACAGACCCGAGAAGTTGAGGGCGACGACCGCGAGGGCGAGCGGCGCCGTGCGCAGTCCGGCCTCCAGCGGCCCGTAGCCGAGGACGAACTGGAGGTGCTGGGTGAGCAGGAAGAGCGCCCCGCCCATGCCGAAGGTGATCAGCACGGCTCCCGCGACGGCTCCCGTGAAGCGGCGGTCGCGGAAGAAGCGCAGGTCGAGCATGGGATAGGGGATGCGGCTCTCCCAGTACGCGAAGAGGCTCAGCACCAGGACCGCGACCGCCGCCGGGAGGAGGACCCGGCCGGAGGCCCAGCCGTGCCCCGGCCCGGAGATGATCGCGTAGACGAGCGAGGTCATGCCGACCGTGGACAGCAGCGCCCCGAGCAGGTCGGGGCGGTCGCCGTACGGGTTCTTCGACTCCGGTACGAGGGCCACCACCGCGGCGAGGGCCAGCGCCGCCACCGGGAGGTTGACCAGGAAGATCGCGCCCCACCGGAAGTGGCCCAGCACGAGGCCGCCGAGCAGGGGTCCCGCCGCGAAGCCCAGGGCGTTGACGGCGCTCCAGACGCCGATGGCCTTCGGGTGCTCCTCGGGGGTGAAGATCTGCATCGCCACGGCCAGGGTGGTGGTGAGCAGCAGCGCGCCGCCGACGCCCATCCCGGCCCGGGCGGCGATCAACTGGCCGGTGGAGTCGGCGAGTCCGGCCGCCAGGGAGCCGCAGCCGAACAGCACCAGCCCCGCGACGAGCATCCTCTTGCGGCCGTAGCGGTCGGCGGCGCTGCCCGCCGTGAGCAGCAGCCCGGACTGCACCAGCGAGTACGCGTTGATCATCCACTGGATGTCGGAGGTGCTCGCGCCCAGCTCCCGGGTGAGGGAGGGGATCGCGACGTTCAGGACGGTGTTGTCGAGCAGCACGGTGAGCTGCGCCAGGCAGATGACGCCCAGGATCAGCCAGCGCTGCGGGTGCCCCTGGGGGGTCACGGCGGTACCGGCGTCCTGCTGTGCCGTCATGCGGAGCCCTTCTACGGTGTACGGGAGCGGGTCGTCGTACACCGTAGAACACTCCTCGTACGCCGTACAAGGCGATATCCGGCAGGACGTGGGGAGGCGGTGGGCCGGGGCGGGTGTGCCCCGGCCCACCGCCCGGCCGGACCTGATCCGGGGTCAGGCCGACCACCGCTGGCCGGACCCGACCCAGGGATCAGGCCGGACCACCGCAAGCCCGGACCTCCGGTCAGCCGCCGTTCCTCGGCCGGGTCAGGTCATAGAAGGTGGACGAACCCGCCGTCAGCTTCCGGTAGTTGGCCTCGACCCACGTGGTGATCGCGGACGCGGTCCCGGAGTTGCCGCCACCGCCGCCCATACCGCCCGAGACGAAGTAGTGGATCCTCCCGTCCCGGACGTACTCCTTGAACTGGGCGAGGGTCGGGGACGGGTCGCTGCCGTTGAAGCCGCCGATCGCCATCACCGGCTTTCCGGTCGCGAGTTGATAGCTGGCGCCGTTCTGGGAACCGATGGCCGCCGCCACCCACGTGTACCGGTCGGCGTCGGCCGTCAGCAGCTTCTTGGCCTCGGTGCCCACCGTGGCGCCGTTCAGCAGACCGCCCATGCCACCGGCGCCGCCTTCGGCCGCCCCGCCCCGCGGAACCCGGCCGTTGCCCTGCGGGGCCCCGCCGCCCTGCTGGTTCGCGCCTCCGCCGGGGAAGCCGCCGGTACCGCCCGCCGGGGGCTGCCCCATGCCGCCGCCCTGCTGGGTCCGGCCGGGCATCCCGTCCGGCCGGCCGGCGCCACCGGGACCGCCGCCCCGGCCGCCCATCGTGCTCGCGCCGGCCGGACCGGCCGTCACGATGGAGCCCGAGTGCCCGGTGCCGACCGTGCTCAGGGTGTACGCCGCCGGACCCGCGAGGGCCGCCGCCAAGCTCAGCGCGGCTGCCGCCAGGGCCGTACGGCGGCCCAGCCGGGTCACGAAGAGCAGACCCAGCGCGCCGGTCAGCCCGCCGACGAGGACGAGCCACTTCAGCCAGGGCAGGTGGTCCGGGGTCCGGTCGAGCAGGACGTAGCCCCAGACCGCGCTCGCGGTGACCGAGACGGCGAGCGCGAGGGATGCCCAGAGCCTGCCCCGCTCCTCCCACAGCGCCGTCGCGCCCATGCCGACCACGGCCGCGAGGTAGGGGGCCAGGGCCACCGTGTAGTACTGGTGGAAGATGCCGGTCATGCAGCTGAAGACGACCGCGGTCGTCAGCAGCGCGCCGCCCCAGGCGAGGAACGAGCCGCGGGCCAGGTCTGTCCGCCCGGCCCTGCGGGTCAGCCACAGGCCCGCGACCAGCAGGATCAGCGCGGCGGGCAGCAGCCACGAGATCTGGCCGCCGATCTCGGAGTTGAACATCCGGTCCCAGCCGGTCTCGCCCCACTGCCCGGTGCCCCCACCGCCGCCGACGCTGCCGGTCTCGTCGCCGTTGATGCGGCCCAGGCCGTTGTAGCCGAAGGTCAGTTCCAGGAAGGAGTTGTTCTGCGAGCCGCCGATGTACGGGCGGGAGGAGGCGGGCCACAGCTCGACGACCGCGACCCACCAGCCGCCGGAGACGACCAGCGCGAGCGTGGCCAGGGCGAGCTGCCCGAGCCGCTTCCTCGGCCGCACCGGCCCGCAGACCCCGTACAGGACGGCCAGCGGCGGCAGGACCAGGAAGGCCTGGAGGGTCTTCGTCAGGAAGGCGAGACCGACGGCGACGCCCGCCCAGACCAGCCACTTGGTACGGCCGTCCTCCAGGGCGCGGATCACGCAGTACACCGTGACCGTCGTCAGGAGCGCGAGCAGCGCGTCCGGGTTGTTGAAGCGGAACATCAGCGCGGCGACGGGGGTCAGCGCCAGCACCGTGCCCGCGATCAGGCCGGCCGCCGGGGAGAACCGGCGCCGTACGGCCGCGTAGAGCACGCCGACCGTGGCGACGCCCATCAGCACCTCCGGCACCAGGATCGCCCAGGAGCCGAGGCCGAAGATCCGCACCGACAGGGCCATCGGCCACAGCGCGGCCGGGGGCTTGTCGACGGTGATCGCGTTCGCCGCGTCGAGCGAGCCGAAGAAGAACGCCTTCCAGCTCTGGCTGCCGGCCTGGACGGCCGCGGAGTAGAAGGAGTTGGCGTAACCGGAGGCGCTCAGGTTGTACAGGTAGAGCAGGCCGGTGGCCAGGAGCAGCGCCAAGAGGGCGGGACGCGCCCAGCGCGGGTCCTCGGGGCGTCCACGCCACAGCCGGGACGGGAGGCTCCCGCGGGGCGCGCCGGATCCGGGGGACGCCTGGTGCCGTCCGGCCGGTCCGTGTGCCGGGGCCGGGGCGGGCGGTCCCCAGTTGGGGCCTGCCCCCTGCGCGGTCGTGTCGGGCTGAGTCGTCATCGTGCGTTCCTCGGATCGTGGTCGTGCGGGCGCACCGGCCGCAGCTGCACGGTCGCGTCCCCCCGGGTGGCGTCCGCGGCGTCGCCGGCGCGGAAATCAGTGGTGTCGTACGAGGAGCGGTGCGCCGCCGGACGCTGCGGCAGCGGCGCAGCGGTGGACGGCAGCGCCGCCGTGGGCGGCGCCGGGTGGTGCGAGGCCACGACCGTGGACGCGGGCTCGTCGCGGTCCGGGAACACCCACGCCCGGAAGAGCAGGAACCGCAGCACCGTCGCCGCCAGGTTGGCGGCCACCAGGACCGCCAGTTCCGTGGAGTGCGCGGGCTCGGACGCCGCCGCGTCCAGGGCGGCGAGCGAGCCGCTGGTGAGGACCAGCCCGATGCCGAACACCACCAGCCCCTGGGCCTGATGGCGCACGGCACGGTCCCGGCCGCGCACGCCGAAGGTCAGCCGCCGGTTGGCCGCGGTGTTCGCCACCGCGGAGACCAGCAGCGCGAGCGCGTTGGCGGCCTGCGGGCCCGAGACGGCCCGGAAACCGGAGTACAGCAGCAGGTAGCACAGCGTGGACAGGACGCCCACCACGCAGAAGCCGACCAGCTGACGGGCGAGCCCGCGCGGTACGCCGGCCAGCTCACGGTCGCGCGGATCGTCCCCGAAGGGCCGCGCGAGCCGGTCCAGCGGCAGCGAGCCGGTGGCCAGGGCCCGGCCCACCCGCCACACGCCCTTGAGGTCGTCCGTGGCCGTCCTGACGATGTGCACCGTCGAGTCCGGGTCGTCGACCCAGTCCACCGGCACCTCGTGGATGCGCAGCCCGGCCCGCTCGGCCAGCACCAGCATCTCGGTGTCGAAGAACCAGCCGGTGTCCTCGACCAGCGGCAGCAACGCCTGGGCGACATCGCGCCGGATCGCCTTGAAGCCGCACTGCGCGTCCGAGAAGCGGGCCTGGAGCGAGCCGCGCAGGATGAGGTTGTAGGAGCGGCTGATGAACTCCCGCTTGGCGCCGCGCACCACCCGCGAGGAGCGGGTCAGCCGGGAGCCGATCGCCAGGTCGGAGTGGCCCGAGATCAGCGGGGCCACCAGCGGCAGCAGGGCGTTGAGGTCGGTGGACAGGTCCACGTCCATGTACGCGAGGACCGGGGCGTCCGAGGCGGACCAGACGGTGCGCAGCGCACGGCCGCGGCCCTTCTGCTCCAGGCGGAGGGATCTGACCTCCGCGACCTCCGACTCCAGCCGCGCGGCCACCAGCGGCGTGGTGTCCGTGGAGGCGTTGTCCGCGATCGTGATGCGGAACGTGTAGGGGAAGGTGCGCGCGAGGTGCTCGCGCAGCCGCAGCACACACGGCTGGAGGTCCTTCTCCTCGTTGTGGACGGGGATCACTACGTCCAGGACAGGCGTACCGGCGTTTCCGGCCGGGAGGTGCTCCCGCGCCGGCAGGCTGCCGGGAGAAGAGTCGGTTCGCATGACCCCGACACTCGTCAACCGCCCTGTTACGCCCGTGTGGTGGCGCTGTGCTGCGCCTGTGAGTACGTCCGCGGGTCCGCCTCGACGCCGAGCGCGGGCAGACGCACCGTGAACACGGTCCTGCCGGGGACGCTGTCGACGGTCACGGCGCCGCCGTGCGCGGACACCACGGCCTGCACGATGGCCAGCCCCAGACCCGTCGATCCGGAGGCACGGGAGCGGGAGGAGTCGCCGCGCGCGAACCGCTCGAAGACCCGCGGCAGCAGGTCCTCCGGGATGCCGGGCCCGTCGTCCCGCACGTCCACGCACAGCCACGGCCCGTGCCGGTGCACCCGCGCGGTCACCGTCGTGCCGGGCGGGGTGTGGGTACGGGCGTTGGCGAACAGGTTCACCAGTACCTGCTGGAGCCGGGCGGCGTCCGCCGGGACCAGGGCCGGTTCGTCGGGCAGCTCCAGCCGCCAGTCGTGGTCGCGTCCTGCCGCCCGGGCGTCGCTCACCGCGTCCACGACGAGCGGCACCAGGTCCGTCCGCTCGCACCGCAGCGGGCGCCCGGCGTCCAGGCGCGCGAGCAGCAGCAGGTCCTCCACGAGCAGCGTCATGCGCCCGGCCTCGGACTCGATCCGGCCGAGGGCGTGCCGGGTGTCGGGCCCGGTCCGCTCCCGGCCGCGCCGGGTCAGCTCGGCGTACCCGCGGATGGAGGCCAGCGGCGTGCGCAGTTCGTGGCTGGCGTCCGCGACGAACTGCCGTACGCGCGTCTCGCTCTGCTGGCGCGCGTGCAGGGCGCCGTGGACGTGGTCGAGCATCCGGTTCAGCGCGGCGCCGACCTGGCCGACCTCGGTGTGCGGGTCGGCCTCGGACTCCGGGACCCGTTCGTAGAGGGTCACCTCGCCGCTGTGCAGGGGGAGTTCGGAGACCCGGGTGGCGGTGGAGGCGACCCGGCGCAGCGGGCGCAGGGCGACCCCGACGAGCACGGACCCGGCGATACCGGCGGCGACGAGACCGGCGGTGGTGACGCTGACCTCGACGAGGACGAGGGTGTGGACCGTGTTGGTGACGGACGCGGTGGGCAGCGCGACGTAGAAGGTGCCGCGGTTGCCGTCCATGTACCTGACCCGGTACTCGCCGAGCCCGGGCAGGTCCACGGTGTGCTCGCCCGTTCTCGGCACGGAGGCGAGCGCCGCCTTCTGCGCCGCGGTGAGGTTCTTGGTGGTCATCCGGAAGGCCTCCTTCGCGGAGGCCTCCTTCTCCTTGGTGACGACCGCCCGGGAGATCCCTCCGTCGTCGCCCACCTGGGCGACGACGGTGTCCGCCTGGGTCCCGCCCCTGGTGACGAAGCCGAAGGGGTCGTCGGGCAGCACGGGCGGGCCCGCGGAGTCCCGGGGCCCGGCGTCCCGCGCCGGATCGCCGTCCTGGTTCCTCGGCCCGCCGGTCGCCCGCATGCCGACCTCGGTGACCTGGTCGTCCAGCTGATGGTTCAGGTGCTCGCTCAGCGCGATCGTGGTCACCGTGCCGATGACGGCGCACACCACCGCGATGAGCGCGACCGCCGAGACGACGAGCCGCGTCCGCAGCGTCCGCGGCCGGGCGGACCGCTGCCGTCCGCGCGGCCGTCGTCGCCCGCTCACGACACCGCGGGCTTGATCAGGTAACCGGCACCGCGCCGGGTGTGGATCATCGGCTCGCGGCCCGCGTCGATCTTCCGCCGCAGGTACGAGATGTAGAGCTCCACGACATTGGCCTGGCCGCCGAAGTCGTACGACCACACCCGGTCGAGTATCTGCGCCTTGCTGAGCACCCGGCGCGGATTGCGCATCAGGAACCGCAGCAGCTCGAACTCGGTGGCCGTGAGGTGGATGTTCTCGCCGCCCCGGGACACCTCGTGGCTGTCCTCGTCCAGG
The DNA here is from genome assembly GCF_053611025.1 of Streptomyces sp. NPDC054842. Taxonomy (NCBI): domain Bacteria; kingdom Bacillati; phylum Actinomycetota; class Actinomycetes; order Kitasatosporales; family Streptomycetaceae; genus Streptomyces; species Streptomyces sp. NPDC054842. The sequence continues at coordinate 117,980 of NZ_JBSGZN010000006.1, read as the reverse complement.
GCCAGGTCCCCGACGACGAGCACGGACTCGCTGCGCCGGTCGGCGGCACCGGAGCGGCGGATCAGCCCGCGCAGCCGCGCCACGACCTCCTCGAGGCTGAACGGCTTGGTGACGTAGTCGTCGCCGCCCGCGGTCAGCCCGGCGATGCGGTCCTCCACGGCGTCCTTGGCCGTCAGGAACAGCACCGGCACGTCGGGCAGGTCCCGGCGCAGCCGGCCGAGCACCGCGAGGCCGTCCATGTCGGGCAGCATCATGTCGAGCACCACGGCGTCGGGCCGGAACTCCCGGGCGGCCTGCACCGCTCCGTGTCCGTCACCCGCGCTGCGGATCTGCCAGCCCTCGTAGCGGAGGGCCATGGACAGCAGCTCGGTGATCGACAACTCGTCGTCCACCACCAGCACGCGGACGGGGCTCCCGTCCGGCCTCAGCAGTTCGGTGCGCCCCTGGGGCGAGGTCGTGGTCATGGCGGACACACTGCTGGGCGGCGCTGAGAGCGTCCTTTCGGGAACCTGTGATTTCCCTGAGAAACGCACAGCCGCCTCCCAGGAAACGCCAAGTCCCGTGCGGGGCAGGGGCTGTGGGGTACGCCGGGGTACCGGACCGCCCGGACGGCGCCCGTGCCACGGCACCGGCCCGACGCCCGCCGGCCCCGTACGTCCTCAGGCCGCCGGGGGAAGCCCGAACAGGCGGGCGCCGTTGTCGTGACAGACGGCCCGCAGCCAGTCGTCGCCGAGCCCGAGCCGCTCCAGGGCGTGCAGCTGCTCGGCGTAGGGATACGGGATGTTGGGGAAGTCGGTCCCGAGCAGCACCCGGTCCCCGAGCCCCGCGAGCCGGGACAGCGCCCCCCGGGGGAACGGCGCGAGCCGCTCGCTGAAGTCGGTCAACGCCATCGTCGTGTCGAGCCGCACCTCGCCGTACCGCTCCGCGAGCCCCAGGAAGTCCTCGTACTCGGGCATGCCGAGGTGCGCGACGACGAGCCGCAGCCGAGGGTGCCTGGCGAGGACGTCCCCGACCGGGCCCGGCCCGGTGTGCCTGCCCGGCGCGGGCCCGGAGCCGCAGTGCGCGACGACCGGGACGCCCGCCTCGGCGAGCAGCCCCCAGACGGGATCCAGGAGCGGGTCGCCGGGGTCGTACGCCCCCACCTGCACGTGCGCCTTGAAGACCCGCGCCCCGGCGTCGAGGGCCTCCCGCACGTACGCCTCGACGCCCGGCTCCGGGAACAGGGTCGCCGTGTGCAGGCAGTCCGGGGTGCGGCGGGCGAAGTCGGCGGCCCAGCCGTTGAGCCAGCGCGCCATGCCGGGCTTGTGCGGGTAGAGCATCGCGGTGAAGGCACGGGCGCCGAACCCTCGGAGGACGGCGAGCCGTTCCTCCTCGTCGGCGCGGTAGGTGATGGGCCACTCGACGCCACCGGTGAGCGGCCCGAGGCCGTCGAAGTAGCTCCACACCTTGCGCAGCACCCGCTCGGGCATGAAGTGCGTGTGCACGTCGACGAGCCCGGGCAGCCCGAGCCGCGTCCAGAACGCCCGCACGTCGGCGGTACCGGGATCGGGGACGCGGTTCCCCTCACCGGGGCCGGGGACGCCGGCCGTCCCGTGGCCGGGTCCGGCGCCGGTGTCCCGGCCCTCGTCGAGTCCGGCGGAACCGGGGCCCCGGCCGGGGTCGGGGAACGCGCCCGGAGCGCCGGTGTCCGGGCCGGTGCCGGTGGACAGGCCGTCAGGCCCGCTCGCGGCGCGGTGATCGCTCATGCCCGCCACTCTCCGCCCGGGCGCCCGCCGCCGTCCAGCGGCGGGCGCGGAGGTCCTCCGGGGCGGGGGCCCGGACGGGCCGCCGTCAGAACAGCCCGTCCTGCACCCCGGGTGCGGTCGGCCTCGACTCCCGTACGGGGAAGGCGGGCCGGTCCTCCCGGTCGACGGAGGTCAGCTCCCAGCCGGGCATCAGCCGCGTGTCGAGCACGACGACCCCGCTCCCGGTCGCCAGATGCAGATCGGGACCGGCGGCGGCCAGCAGCTCCCCGCTCACCGCGCACCCGGCGGCCAGCTCGCTCACCACGCCCCCGGCGGGCGGCAGTCCGGCGAGCCCGAACACCTCCGTGTGGTCGACGGGCTCGAACGGCATCCGCCGCAACGAGTCGGGCCAGCCGTCGAGCAGGCCCGCCCGGGCGTGCAGCTCGGCGATCTCGGCGACCCGCTCCCCGCCCCCGGCGTCCGCCCCGGACAGCGCGCCCCGCACCGCCCGCTTGTCGGCGTACGGGATGCGGTCGGGCACGCCCAGCGCGGCCCGCAGCAGCTCCTCGGCCCGCCGGGAGGCCATCAGCGGCCCGCGCCCCAGCCAGCTGAAGGTGACGGCGCCCTGCTCCAACAGCCGTGCGGAGCCCCGTTCGACGCCGGTGATCCCCACCTTGACCAGGCCGGGCCCGAACCACGCCAGGTACACGTGGTACGGCCGCGGGTCGTCGGCGACGGTGTCGGCGGCCACGGAGTGCGCCCGCTCCAGCCGCGCGCACTCCTCGCACCGCGCCCCGGTGCCGCGCCCCGCCACGGTGATCCCCCGGGGGCAGGCGTGGCCGCGCGCCCCCACGCAGGTGCGGACACCGCCCTCGGGCACGGCGAAGGCGATCCGCGCGCCCCGCGCCAGTGGGCTGACTCTTCCCCCGCCCCACACCAGCGCCGGCCCGTCGGTCCCCCACCGCAGCCCCGCACACCTCCACACCCGGCCCATCACACGAGCGTAGACACCGCCACTGACAACGCCCGCCCCTCCCGTCCTACGCGGATCCGGTCCCGACGGTGAGCGCGTAGTCCACGCCGACCGAGAAGTCGCCGGAACTCCCGCGGATGGTGAGGGAGTGCGCTCCGGGCTCCAGCGGAGGCAACTGGACCCACAGCCCGCAGCCGACCGCGTCGTACCGTCCGCTCGTGCCGGTGAGCGGGTTGTCCTCCGTGCCCACCACGCTGATGACGCGGCCCTCGTGGGTCTCCGCCTCGACCCGCTCGCCGTCCAGGGTGGCCCTCCCCTCGGCCGACGCCATGAAGGAGGCGCAGTCCTCCCGGGTCCCCATGACGTTCACCAGGGGGAAGGCGAGAGGGATCCCTTCGGGCACGGTGCACGCGCGCTCGGCCCGGGTGCCGAACGTGCCGGCCAGGAACCACACGTCCTTCGGCTGGTTGCGGGCACACAGGCCGCCGTCCGGGTCGGCGACCGGGTTGGTGGCCTCCGGCTCCGACGCCGCCCAGGTCCACCAGCGGCCCTGGAGCTCCGCCGAGGACAGCCTGCCGAACTCCGCCTCCGACGAGTCCGGGGCGCCGGCCGACTCCGAGGGCTTCGGCGCGGACCGCTTCGCCGTGTTCTTCGGCCGGGCGTCCGGCTCGTCCCCGGCCCCGGACTCCGCACCGCATCCCGCCGATCCGGCCAGCGCCAGCGCGGCCACCCCCACGACGACCCCTTTGAACCTCACGTGCCCCTCCCGGCCTCGCGCACTTCACTTCCGTGACTCCACGCAAAAGGCCCCCGGATCTCTCCGGGGGCCTTCAACCTGTGTGCACTCGGCAGGATTCGAACCTGCAACCTTCTGATCCGTAGTCAGATGCTCTATCCGTTAAGCTACGAGTGCCTGTGTGTTCTGTTGTGGTGCTCTTCCTCCCGGGCTTTTCTGCCCGGTCGGCGTTGCGGGAACAACATTACATGACTGGCGCCGTGAGGCGAAATCCGTTTGTCGCACCCTGCCTGACCTGCGGAAAGACCCGGATCTGCGTGATCCGGGGCGCCAACCGGAGGACGTCCGGGACCCGGGAACGACCGAAGCCCCGGTCGTGACGACCGGGGCTTCGGGATCAAGCGCGGAGGCGGAGGGATTTGAACCCTCGATGGGCTTTAAGGCCCAAACCGCATTAGCAGTGCGGCGCCATAGACCGGACTAGGCGACGCCTCCAGCACAACCACCGCGCGAGCGCGAAATGGTGCGTGCAGATGATGACACAGCCGAGCGGGGTGCCACCAATCGCCCCCCACGGTACTAGGGACTCAGGGCGCAGGGCAAAGCCCCGGCGCGCGGCGCAACCCCGCGGGCCGTGGGGCGTTAGTCAGGTCATGAGTCCTGTCATGTCCCGGGTCACCCTGCGCCGGCTCGCCCTCGCCGCGGCCGCCTCCGCCGCCGCGCTGTCCGCCGCCCCCGTCGCCGCGCACGCCGCACCCGTACCGCTGTCCGACCCGCTGTCCCTTCCCTTCGCACCGCCGCCGCCGGCCGCGGCGGACCAGGGCGACCACCTCGTCGTCACCGTCCACCACGCGGGCGCCGCCGACGGCAGGTACGAGCTGGACTGTCACCCGGACGGCGGCACCCATCCCGACGTACGCGGCGCCTGCGAGAAGCTCGAACACGGCACCCGCTGGGGCAAGGACCCGTTCGCCTCCGTCCCTGAGGGCACGCTCTGCACCATGCAGTACGGCGGCCCGGCGACCGCCCACGTCACCGGCACCTGGGCCGGACGCCCCGTCGACGCGCGGTACGACCGGGGGGACGGCTGCCAGATCGGGCGGTGGAACGCGCTCGTGCCGCTGCTGCCCGACGTGCGGGGGTAGCGGCGGCCCCGCCCGTCCTCCCGGGGGAGACCGGTCCGCTCCGGGCGGGGGGATGTCCAAGTCACGGCCCGGAGGGGCGAAATGCGCGGTCACGGCTTTCCCGTGTCCTCCGCGTGCGACCTCCCTCTCATCCGGCATCGCGAGCGCAACCTCTGCCCGTAGACTCCCTCGCGTGACACGCTGCGGGACGGTTGGCAAGATGGCCCTCGCGGTCGGCAAGGTGCGGTAACAGGGAGGAAGCGTCTCGTGAGCAGCAGGCCATCCCGAGGCGCTGCTCGCCTCGCAGCCATACTGGACGCGCTTCCCGATGCGTTGGTCCTGGTCAACGCCAACGGGACCGTCGTCAACGCCAACACCATCGCCCTGGAGGCCTTCGAGGCCCCGGGCACGGCTCTGGTGGGCCGGGGGCTCCTCGATCTGCTCCCGCAGTTCGACTCCCGGCTGATCCCCGGTTCCATGCGGCGGCCCGAGTCCATGGACCAGAGCGGGCGGACCAAGCCGACCCGGATGGTCGCGCGCCGGACGGACGGGAGCGAGTTCCCGGTCGAGGTCACCAGTGCGAATCTGGAGAACGGCCAGCAGGCCTACGACGGCTACGGCTACACCGGCGACGAACTGCTCATGCTGGTCGTACGCGACCTGTCGGGCACCGTCGACACCGAGGCCGAACTGGCGCGTTCGCAGCGCCAGACCGAGATGATCCTGCGGGCCGCGTCCGAGGGCGTGGTGGGCACGGACACCGACGGACGGGTCGTCCTCGTCAACCCGGCCGCCGCCCAGATACTCGGCTACCGGGCCAGCGACCTCGGCGGCCAGGACCTGCACGCGCTGATCCTCCACTCGCGCGCCGACGGCGAGCCCTTCCCGTACGCCGAGTCGCCGCTCGCCGACACCCTGCGCTCCGGGCGCAAGCACCGGGTGCGCGGGCAGGTCGTGTGGTCCAAGTCCGGCGACCAGGTCTCGGTCGACCTCACGACCGCGCCGGTGCGCGACGGGGACCAGCTCGTCGGCGCCGTGATGACGTTCACCGACCGGCGGCCGTACGACGCGCTCGCCGAGGAGAAGGAGGCCGAGGCCGCCCGCCACGGCGAGGAGCTCGAACGGATCACCGGCGAGCACGCCGAGGAGCTGGCGCGGCTGCGCGAACGGCACACGAAGGAGCTCGACGAGCTGCGCGAGCAGCACGCCGAGGACCTGGCCGCGGGCGACGACCGGTACGCGGCGCTCGCCGAGCGCGAGAAGGACCGCTTCGAGGCACTGGCCGCCCGGCACGAGCAGCTGCTCGCCGTGCTCGGCACCTCGCTGCGCGGCCCGCTCGACCAGCTGCGCGGTGAGCTCTCGAAGCTCGCCGCCGACGACGCGGGGCAGCTGTGGCCCGAGGCCAACCAGGTGCTCCACCATCTCGCGGCGGGCTATTCGCGGATCACCACGCTCGTGGACAGCGTGCTGAGCCACCAGCGGCTGGACGCCGGCGCCGAGACGATCACCCGGACGAACGTCATGCTCGACGCGGTGGTCGCGGCCGGTGTCGACGGCGCGGTCGAGCTGATCGGCCCGGGCCGGGTGCAGTTCGCCGTGCACGCGCCGCCCATCGAGGCCGAGGTCGACCCCGCGCGGCTCGCCACCGCGCTCGCGCATCTCGTCGCCGACGTGGCGGGAGTCGACGCCACGGGCAACGCGCCGGTGTCGGCGGGCGGTTATCTGGACAACACGGTCGTCGTGGCGGCGGCCCAGCGCGGCGAGGTCGTCCGCATCGAGGTGCGCGGCCCGTACTCCGGCGGAGACCCCGTGCACGAGCCGATCGTCCGGGGCATCGTGCGGGCGCACGGCGGGGTGCTGCAGACGCACGAGGTGCCGGGGATGAGCGGCAGCGCGTACGTCCTCGAAGTGCCGATCGGCGGGGGCGCGGGAGCGGTCGCGGCGGGATCGGTGCCGGGGACCGAGATCGTGCTGCCCGAGCAGGCCGCGCGGCCGGCGGAGCAGACGGAGCAGACCCAGCAGGGGAGCGGACGGCGCAGGGCCCGGCGGTCCTCCGTCGACTCCTTCCTGGACGGTGCGGAGACCGGCCCCGACGCCGCCTCCGAGCCGGCCGCCCAGGAGCAGGGTGCCGCGCCCACCGGCCGGCGCAGGCGCCGCTCGGGAGAAGCCGCGGCACCGGCCGAGGCCGTCGTCCCGGCCCAGGGAGCCGAGGACGAGGACGCGAAGGCCGGGGCGCCCGGCGGCACGGGGCGGAGGCGCGGGCGGCCGAGCCCGGTCGAGGGTGACGCCGGGGGCGTCGCCGAGGGCGCGGTCCTCATGGCCGGCGAGCACTCCGCGGGCCAGGCCGCCGTGGGTACGGGACTCGGCGGCACCGTCCCGCCGCAGGGCGTGCCCGCTCCGTCCGGGCGACGCGCGCGCCGGGACACCGAGCAGCACGCGCTGCCCCCGGCGCTGCCCGCCGCCCAGAGCACACCCGCGGACGCCGGTGTCCCGGCCGAGGCCCCCGACGCGCAGCCGACGGGTCGCCGCAGGCGCGCCCTGGCCGCCGCGGCGGAGCGTGCCGCGGCGCAGGAGGCGGGGGCCCGCACGGTGTTCGCGCTGCCGCCCGCCGACGCCGACCGCTCGCCCGGGGACACGGCGCCCGAGGGCCCTTCCCCGCAGAGCGGCGCCTACGAGTCCGGCGCTCCCGGCTCCCCCGGTGTCCCGGCGGACGAGAGCCGTCACGACGTGATGGCGCACGACCCGGCCGAGGACCACACCCCGCCGCAGCCGCACCCGGCGTCGGCCCCGACGGGACGTCGTCGCGCCCGCCGCGCCCCGGCGGAGGCGCAGGCCGGGGCCGCCCCGGCCGCACAGGGTGTCCCGGCCCAGGGCGTGCCCGCGCAGATCCCCGGGCAGGGCGTGCCGGCCCAGGACCGGCCCGCCACGCCGGGTGCACCGGCGCAGGCGGTGCCCGCGCAGGCCGTGCCCGGTCCCGTACCGGCTCCCGGGGCGCCCGAGCAGTCGGCCGCCGAGCCGGTTCCCGCGCGCCAGGCCACCGGACAGGCACCCGCGGGCCGCCGGGCCCTCGGACCGGTCGCGGCCGGCCCGACCGTTTCCGGGCAGGGCGCGCCGGGCGGGGTGGTTCCCGGGCAGCCGGTTCCCGCGCAGGGCGTCCCCGGTGCGGCCGTACCCGGGCAGCCCGTCCCGCCGTACGGCGGTCCCGCACCGACGCCTTCCGGCGAGGCGGCCCCCGACCGGAGCGCTCCGGCAGCCGGTGCCACGCCCGCCCCCGGGGTCCCGGCCCAGGCCGTGCCCGGCGCGGCGCAGAACGTTCCCGGGGCGCCCGTCGCTCCCCAGGGCTGGTCCGAGGCGGCGGAGGCGGCCTCCGAAAGCGGCGCGCCGCACGAGGCACCGCCGGCCTGGCCGGGCGGGGAGGTGACCCCGGCCGCCGGTGTTCCCGCGCAGGGCGCCGTCCCCGAGCCGCCCCGGCCGTGGCCCGCGGCCGACGACACGTCCGGCGCCGGTCACCCCGTTCGCGCGGACGCCCAGGCACCGGCTTCCCCGACGCCCGCCTCGGGCACTCCGCTGCCGCCCGAGCGACCCGTCGGCCCGCGGGCCGCGCAGCCGCTGCCCGCCGAGGCAGCCGCGCCGGTCGACCCGAACTCGACGCAGGGACGCGCGTTCAGCGTGCGGACGCTCGGGCAGGGCGTGCCGTTCAGCCGGCAGGCCGCGCCGGTCCAGCAGGTCCCCCGGCAGCTCCCCGCGCAGCCGGGGTCGCAGACGCCGACGCCTCCCCCGCACCAGACGAACGGTTCGGGACGGCGCCGCAAGCTCGGCACGCGTCCCGAGGCCGCCGCCGAGCGCCCGGAGACCGGGGCCCGCCCGCATCCGCAGACCGGCCCGGCCCGGCCCGCCGGAGGCACGGAGGGAGCCGGCCGCTCGTACGCCATAGGAGCCCCGGACCGGGACGCCGACGAGGGTCCCGAGCCGCTCGACGGACCCGGTGGCGCCGTCGAGGTCGCCGACCAGCCGCAGCTGCGGCCCATGGACGACGAGCTGCCCCCGGAGCCGCTGGACAACCCGCGGCGGCTGCTCGTGTGGCCGGCGCCCGACGTGACGACCCAGCAGGCGCTCAGCGACCGCGGCTACCGTCCCGTCATCGTGCACTCGCGCGAGGAGGTCGACGCGCAGATCGCCGCCTTCCCGGCCGCGCTCTTCGTGGACCCGCTCACCGGTCCGATCACCCGCACCGCGCTCCAGTCGCTGCGCCAGGCGGCCGTCGCCGCCGAGGTGCCCGTCCTGGTGACGGCGGGACTCGGGCAGGCGACCCGCGAGGCGGCGTACGGCGCCGACCCGGCCGTCCTGCTGAAGGCGCTCGCCCCGCGCGACTCGGAGCAGCACCCGCCGCGCGTGCTGCTCATCGAGGAGCACGGGGAGATCGCGCTGGCGCTCACCGCGACCCTGGAGCGGCGCGGGATGCAGGTGGCGCGGGCCGCGTCCGACGAGGACGCGGTGACGCTGGCGGCCCAGATGCGGCCCAACCTCGTGGTGATGGACCTGATGCAGGTGCGGCGCCGGCGTGCCGGGATCGTCGACTGGCTGCGGGCGAACGGGCAGTTGAACCGCACGCCGCTCGTCGTCTACACCGCCGCCGTCGACCGGGCCGAGCTGCCGCGGCTGGCCGCGGGGGAGACGGTCCTGTTTCTCGCCGAGCGCTCGACCAGCGCCGAGGTGCAGGACCGGATCGTGGACCTGCTGGCGCGCATCGGCACGAACTGAGCGTACGGACACACGGGTTGGGGCGCTGTTTCACGTGAAACAGCGCCCCGGTCCCGCTCGGAGTCGTCGTGCCGGTCCGGGGTGAACGCCCCCGGTGACCGTCAGAGCTGTGTGACGTCCAGGTCCCCCGCCGCGTACTTCCTGCGCAGCACCTTCTTGTCGAACTTGCCGACGCTCGTCTTCGGCACCGCCTCGATGATCGACCAGCGCTCGGGCAGCTGCCACTTGGCGATCTTGCCCTCGTCGGCGAGGAACGCGCGCAGGGTGGCGAAGTCAGCGCCGGCGCCCTCCTTCAGCACGACCGTGGCGAGCGGGCGTTCGCCCCACTTCTCGTCCGGTACGGCGACCACGGCCGCCTCGGCGACATCGGGGTGGGCCATGAGGGCGTTCTCCAGGTCGACCGAGGAGATCCACTCGCCGCCCGACTTGATGACGTCCTTGGCCCGGTCGGTGAGGGTGAGGAAGCCGTCGGAGCTGATCGTGCCGACGTCACCGGTCTTGAGCCAGCCGTCCTCGCTGAACTTGTCGGCGGGGCGCAGCGCCTCGGCGTCCTGCCCGCCGTAGTACGCGCCCGCGATCCACGGTCCGCGCACCTCCAGCTCGCCCGCGGACTCGCCGTCCCAGGGGAGCCGTTCGCCGCCGGGCCCGGTGAGGCGTGCCTCGACGCCGGCCGGGAAGCGGCCCTGGGTGAGGCGGTAGGCGAACTCCTCGTCCGTCCCGACGACATGGGCCGGCGGACGCGCCACCGTGCCCAGCGGGGAGGTCTCCGTCATGCCCCAGGCGTGGCAGACCCGCATGCCCAGCTCGTCGAAGGCCTCCATGAGCGAGGGCGGACAGGCCGATCCGCCGATGGTGACCTGCGTGAGGGAGCCGACGTCGCGCGGCTTGGCGTGCAGTTCGGCGAGGAGCCCCTGCCAGATGGTGGGGACGGCCGCGGCGTGCGTCGGCCGCTCGCTCTCGATCATCTCGGCGAGCGGGGCCGGCTGGAGGAAGCGGTCCGGCATCAGCATGTTGACGCCGGTCATGAACGTGGCGTGCGGCAGGCCCCAGGCGTTGACGTGGAACTGCGGGACCACGACGAGGGAGGTGTCCTCGTCGGTGAGACCCATCGACTGGGCCATGCAGACCTGCATGGAGTGCAGGTAGATCGACCGGTGCGAGTAGACGACGCCCTTGGGGTCGCCGGTGGTCCCGGAGGTGTAGCACATGGCGGCGGCCGCGCGCTCGTCCAGCTCGGGCCAGTCGTAGCCGGTCGGCTTGCCGGCGAGCAGCTCCTCGTACTCGTGCACCTGCGCGCTCGTGCCCGACAGCAGGGAGCGGTCGCCGGGGCCGGAGACCACGATGTGCTCGACCGTCGGCAGCTGGGGGAGGAGCGGCGCGAGCAGCGGGAGCAGCGAGCCGTTGGCGATGATCACGCGGTCCGCGGCGTGGTTGACGATGAAGACCAGCTGCTCCGCGGGCAGGCGGAGGTTCAGCGTGTGCAGGACCGCGCCCATGGACGGGATCGCGAAGTACGCCTCGACGTGCTCGGCGTTGTTCCACATCAGCGTCGCCACGCGGTCGTCGCCCGTGACGCCGAGGTCGTCGCGGAGCGCGTGCGCGAGCTGCGCCGTCCGGTCGCCGATCTCCGCGTAGGAGCGGCGCTGCGGCGCGCCCTCCCCGGTCCAGGTGGTCACCTGCGAGGTTCCGTGGACGCGTGCCCCGTGGGTCACGATCCTCGAGATCAGCAGCGGTACGTCCTGCATCGTGCTCAGCACGGCGTCCTCCCGGGGCGACATTGCCTACGCGGTGGTAATAAAGGTTGCGCTGATTCTGCGCACATACCGCGCGGTATGTCACTAGTTCCGGGTGATCGATCAAACGGCGATTTCCCGCCAATGCCGTGGCCGTCGCGTCGGAGACGCGTGCGGCGCGGTGGGCCGACCCCTCACCGGAGCGCCGGACGGGGCGGGCGGACGGGGCGGGGGACGGCACCCGAAGCGCCCCGCGAGACCTCACCATCGGCTCCCGGCCTCCCGGCGCCCGGACACGAAGGGAACGGAAACCGGCGCCCTCAGGGCGCGGTGCCTAGAGCGCGGGGCTCAGCTCCGGGTCCTCGCGCAGTTTGCCCAGGGCGCGCGACACGGCCGACTTGACCGTGCCGACGGAGACGCCGAGCACCTCCGCCGTCTGCGCCTCGCTCAGATCCTCGTAGTACCGCAGGACGACCATCGCCCGCTGCCGGGCGGGGAGTTTCGTGATCGCCCGCCACATCGCGTCGTGGAGCGCCTGCTGCTCGGCCGGGTCGGCGGCGGGCAGGCCCTCGGGCTCCGGCAGCTCGTCGCACGCGAACTCGTCCACCTTGCGCTTGCGCCACTGCGACGTCCGCGTGTTCAGCAGCGCCCGCCGGACGTAACCGTCGAGCGCCCGGTGGTCCTCGATCCGCTCCCAGGCCACGTAGGTCTTGGCCAGCGCGGTCTGCAGCAGGTCCTCGGCGTCGCACGGGTTGGCCGTCAGCGACCGGGCGGTGCGCAGCAGCACCGGCTGACGGGCCTTCACGTACGACGAGAACGACGGGTACGGAAGGGTCTGCCTCGCTGACGTGACGGCGTTCGAAGCGCTGGTGCAGACGGGTGTGGTCATGGCTCCACGCTAGGAGCGGCCCCCGTTCGGCGGATCGGCCGCAGGTCCCGAAGGCATGTCCGCCTCAGGTTGTAGGAGGGGGGCAGGCCCCACCTCCTGAAGGTGGACGAGCGGGGCCCGCACCCTCAGGGTCCATCCCTGAGGTGCCCGACGCGCGGGTACCGCGACCGGCCCGCACCCGCGTCGACGGACACGCGCTGTTCGTCGTCGGCGTCGGGCACGGCGACACCACCCCCGGCCGCCGGACAGGACGCGCGGGCGTCACCCGTGGCCGCGGTGCCCGGCGCCCGTCCCGGCCGACGCGGGCGCCGCTCCCCGAGCGCCCTCAGCCGACGCGGGCGACCGGCGCGTCCACGGCGTTCCGGTCGATGAGGACGGTGCGGCCCCCGTGCCGTTCCCTCACGTTCCCCGCGTACTGGTGGATCCGCCCCTTCGGCCAGGCGCCCCGGGCCAGCACCGGCTCCTTGGCCAGCTGCGGCTTCACCCGCCAGCGGGCGAACCAGAGCACCGAGGGAAGGTCCTTCACCCCGGCCCGCCGCGCGGTCTCCATGTGCTTCACGCCCGTCGCGGCGCTGCTGTAGAACCCGGGCAGATACCCCCGGGCGCGCACCTCGCGGTTCCAGCCGCGGACGAACGTCAGGGTCGAGGCGGCGCACTTCTTGTCGCGGTGGTTGTACGCCTCCACGTCCAGGTAGAGGGGGCTGCCCTGCTGGATGCCGATCGCCTTCGCCCGGCGCACCGCGTCGGCGGCCTCGGTCTTCCCGCGCTTCCAGGGATGGCGCCCGACGGTCACGTGCCGCTTGGAGCCGCTGGACACGCAGTTCGACTGCGATCCGACGTACAGCGGAAGGACCTTCCAGCCCTGCTTCTTCACCGTCTTCATCCACTTGTGCGTCAGCAGCGGCTGGTGGGGGCAGGCCCGGCCGCGGCCGCCGAAGTAGACGCCCACCGCGCGGTAGCGGGAGGCGCGCCAGCGGCGCATGGTGTCCGTCGACTGCGTGTGACAGGTGTCGAAGCCCCACCCCTTGAACCGGGGGGCCGCGCTCGGCCGCCGCCGCTGCTCCGGCTCGCGCCGCTGCTCCTCCCGCTCCCGCCGCGGCTCCGCCTCCGGTCGCGGCTCCCGTCCGGGCTCGCGTCCCGCCTCCTGGTCCGGACCGCCCGCTTCCCAGTCCTCCCATTCCCCCCGGTTCTCCCCCGGCCCCTGGTCCTCCCAGGAGTCGTGGTCCCCCCAGGAGTCCTGGTCCTCGTCGCCCGGGCCCTCGTCCCACTCCTCCCCGGGTTCCACCGGCTCGACGTCCGGGTCTCCCTCCAAGGCGGCGGCTCCCGCGTCGGACGTGCCCCACGGTCCGGGTCCGCCGGCCGGCTCCGGGTGGAGGCCGTCAGGACCCGCTCCCAGGGCGGCGAACTCAGGACCGCGGCCGACCGGCTCCGGGCCGGGCCCCGCCTCCGCGCCGGACGCCGGGGCTCCCGCCAGCAGGAGCAGCGTCAGGCTCAGGGCGACGGCGACCCGGGGGCCGCGCTGGTGGACGCTGTGACTCCGATGACGTCTGTGACGATACATACGGCGAGTGAACCGACCGACCCGTGTCCCCGGGCGTCAACCACACGCCTCGTTCATCCGTCCGACCCCAGAATCAACCCCGATGTGGGAACCCCGGCGCCCGCCGTGACGAGGACGCGGGCGGCGCCGGGCACCTGGTTCACCGCCGTGCCCCGCACCTGGCGTACCGCCTCCGCCAGTCCGTTCATGCCGTGCAGATACGCCTCGCCGAGCTGACCGCCGTGCGTGTTCAGCGGCAGCCGCTCCTCCGCCAAGAGGTCCGCCGCCTCACCCGGTCCGCAGAACCCGAACTCCTCCAGCTGCATCAGCACGAACGGCGTGAAGTGGTCGTAGAGGATCCCGACGTCGATGTCCGCCGGGGTCAGCCCCGACGTCCGCCACAGCCGGCGCGCCACGACTCCCGTCTCCGGGAGCCCGGTCAGGTCGTCCCGGTAGAAGCTGGTCATCTGCTCCTGCGCGCGCCCCGCGCCCTGGGCCGCCGCCGTGATCACCGCCGGGGGGCGCGGCAGATCGCGGGCCCGCTCCACGGACGTGACGACCAGTGCCTGCCCGCCGTCCGTCTCCTGGCAGCAGTCGAGCAGCCGCAGCGGCTCCACGATCCAGCGGGAGGCGGCGTGCTCGGCGAGGGTGATCGGGCGGCCGTGGAAGTACGCCGCCGGGTTGGTGGCCGCGTACCGCCGGCCGAGCACCGCCACCCGGCCGAACGCCTCCGGGGACAGCCCGTAGGCGTGCAGGTACCGCCGGGCCGCCATCGCCACCCAGGACGCGGGCGTGAGCAGTCCGAACGGCAGCGACCAGCCGAGAGCCGCGCCCTCCGCCGAGGGCTCCCGGTGCCGCACCCCCGAGCCGAACCGCCGCCCCGACCGTTCGTTGAAGGCCCGGTAGCAGACGACCACCTCGGCCGCTCCGGACGCGACCGCGAACGCGGCCTGCTGGACGGTCGCGCAGGCCGCACCGCCGCCGTAGTGCACGCGGGAGAAGAAGGACAGCTCCCCCATGCCGGCCGCCTGGGCGACGGTGATCTCCGGGCTGGTGTCCATGGTGAAGGTGACCAGGCCGTCCACGTCCGCCGGTGCCAGCCCCGCGTCGTCCAGCGCGGCCCGCACGGCCTCCACCGCCAGCCGCAGCTCGCTGCGCCCCGAGTCCTTCGAGAACTCGGTGGCGCCGATCCCGACGACCGCCGCCCTGCCGCCGAGGCCGTCCCGCGTCCGTACGCTCACGGCGCACCGCCCGACGCCCGGCCGCCGCCCGGCGCGGGAGCCGGAACCGGGGCCGCGACCGGGCTCGGGGCCGCGACGGTCACCGTCACCGTGCCGGTCACGTGCCGGCCGGCGCCGTTCGAGCCGATGACGGCCACCGTGGCCGTGTCTCCGTCCACGTGCTCGACCGTGCCCGTCAACACCATGGTGTCCCCCGGGTAGTTGGGGGCGCCGAGGCGGATGGCGACCCTGCGCAGCACGGCGCCCGGACCGAAGTGGTCGGTGATGTACCTGCCGACCAGCCCGTTGGTGGTCAGGATGTTCATGAAGACGTCCGGCGAGCCCTTGGCCCGGGCCAGTTCGGCGTCGTGGTGCACGTCCTGGTAGTCGCGGGAGGCGATCGCCCCGGCGACGACCAGGGTGCGGGTGATCGGGATCTCCAGCGGCGGCAACCGCTCACCGGCCTTCATGACGGCCCCTCCCGGTGGACGCTCGACTCCCCCGGCCTGCGCGGTACTTCGCCGCCGCGGCCCCTGTGCGCCCGTCCATGTCAGCCGCCCCCCTCGACGGCGGCGAACAGCGGCAGCACCAGCTCCTCGTCGCAGCGTTCGAACCTCAGCCGTACGGGCATCCCGATCCGCACCTCGTCGTACGGCACGCCCACGACGTTGCTCACCATCCGTACGCCCTCGGCCAGTTCGATCAGACCGACCGCGTACGGGGGGTCGAAGGCCGGGAACGGCGGATGGTGCATGACGACGTACGAGTAGACGGTCCCCTCTCCGCTCGCCTCGACCGTGTCCCACTCCGGGGAGCCGCACGCGTTGCACCCCGGCAGCCAGGGGAAGCGCAGGGTGCGGCAGCCGGCACACCGCTGGATCAGCAGCCGCCCGCGTCCGACGCCCTCCCAGAACCCGGCGTTGTCCCGGTTGATCACCGGCCGCGGCCTGCGTGCCTCCGGCCCCCGGCGGACGGGCGCGTATTTGAGGATGCGGAACCGGTGTGTCCCCGCGAGTCCGCCGTCGGCGGTGCGGACGTCCATGCGGGTCGTGACGAAGTGGCCCGTGCCCAGCCGGGTGGTCTTGCGCTCCGAGACGGACTCGATGACGGCGTCGAAGGTGATCTCGTCCCCGGGCCGCAGCGGCCGCAGGTACTCCTGCTCGCAGTCGGTGGCGACCACCGCCGTGCAGCCCGCGTCGTCGAGCAGTCCGAGCAGTTCGTCGTACGCGCCCGCGCGCCCCGCGCGGCCGGACAGGCCGGCCATCGTCCACACCTGGAGCATCGTCGGCGGTGCCACGGCGTCCGGCCCCCGGTAGGCGGGGTTCTCGTCGCCCATGGCCTCGCACCAGTGCCGGATCATCGGCGCGTTCACCGGGTCCCGGCCCAGCCCGGTGGCGGCGGCGGGCCGCCCCTCGTACGCCTTCAGGCGCACCGTGAACTCCTCGCTCACCGCCACTCCCCTCGTACGTCCGACGGTTTCTGACTGTCCGTCAGGTCACGTCGCCTGTCAAGGTCACCGGCATCCCTTGGGCTTCGGAAAGGCGGCCCCCTCCGCCCCGCCCCCTCACACGTCTGCGCGACGGCACCGAAGTGCCGCCGCGCAGGCGTGTGACCTCCCACAACCCCCTAGCACGCCCCCTGAGCACCCCAAGCTCCCCCCGGAGGCTTCAGGGCCGGCGCGAGTGCACCGGCCCCCGGCTCACCAGAGGTTGGTGAAGTTGACGGCGATGGTCTCGTTCGACTGGTCGATGGCCGTGAACGCGGAGCCGTTCACCTGCGCCGAGTTGCTCTGGTTCGAGGCACCGGAACCGACGGCCTGCTGCTGCGAGGTGGACGCGTTGCCGAAGTTGTCGTGTCCGACCCCGCTGCCGCTGATGGTGGCGACCGCCGCGTTCGATCCGTCGTCCGCGAATCCGCCGTTGTCGGCCGCAGCGACGCCCGACAAGAGGGCGGCGGCCAGTGGCAGGGCCGCGACGGCGGCGAAGACGCGGGCGGTACGGATGCTTGCCATGTGAGTTCCTCCAGAACCGGATGTACGCACCGGCCGAGACCGGAAAGTACGCGCTGACCCGAGGCAGTTGGCCGACCGCCTCGGTGGTGTTCTCGACGTCGCGAATCCAGAGTTGCCCAGCGGATCCCGGCGAACCACCCCGGATGAGGTGATTCGCCCCCAAGCGTGATGACATGTCGATAAACCCCCTTGATGACCTCTTCCGGTGCACTCGCTCCCGCGCGGCGGCGACTGGCGCCCTCCGGAGCGCAGGCACCGCAGGCGCTGAAGCGTTCCGCCACGACCCCGCCCGCCTGCCTCGACTCCACTCCTGAGCGCAGGTCCCGGTCGCCTCACGGCGAGGCCCCCTTCCCTTTCTCGAACGCTTGTACGAAAATAGAGTCATGGCCACCATCGACCGGCAGGCCACCACCGTGGCCCTGGCACACGCCCTGTCCGCCGCCGAACGCGGGCTGGCGGTCATCCCGCTGTCCCGCACCAAGCTCCCGGCCCTCCGATCCCCCCACCGCGACGACCCGGACCCCTCGGCGCCCGCCTGCCACGGCGAGTGCGGCCGTTTCGGACACGGCGTGTACGACGCCTCGACCGACGCCCGCCGCATCCGCGAACTCTTCGCCGCCGCCCCCTGGGCCAGCGGCTACGGCATCGCCTGCGGACTGCATCCGCACCACCTCATCGGCGTCGACCTCGACACCAAGTCGGGCACCGACTCCTCGGCCGCCCTGCGCGAACTGGCGCTGCGTCACCTCTTCACGATCCCCGAGACCGTGGTCGTCCTGACCCCCAGCGGCGGCCGCCACCTCTGGCTGAGCGGCCCGCCCGACGTGGTCGTGCCCAACTCGGCCGGCCGGCTGGCCCCCGGCATCGACATCAGGGGCGCCGGCGGCTATCTCGTCGGCCCCGGCTCCCGTACCGCACACGGCGTGTACGGCACGGCCCCGGGCACCGCCCGCCTGGCGCCCGCGCCCTGCCCGCCCGCACTGCTGCGCCTGCTCACGCCGCCGCCCCGGACCCACCGGCCGGGCTCGGGCGCGTCGAGCCGGCACGGCCAGGGCCTCGTCCAGTTCGTCCTCACCGCGCACGAGGGACAGCGCAACACCCGCCTCTTCTGGGCCGCCTGCCGCGCCTACGAGCACGGCTTCGGCACGGACCTGGCGGACGCCCTGGTCGACGCGGCGGTCGGCACCGGCCTCACCTACCGGGAGGCCCGCTCCACGATCGCCTCGGCGGCCCGGATGACGAGCCGCGGGGACGCGTAGGGCGGGACGCGACCGCGCGGCGGTCGGGCGCGGGGCGCTCGTGGTCCGCGCGGGGGTGTGTCCGGGGTGGTCCGGGGTCCGCGCGGACGCCACTCCGCCGCTCGCCCGCGCGCCGCCGTGGCGCGACGGCGCGCGGGTGGCGGGTGGCGGGTCGGCCGGGAACCGGCGGCGGCCGCCCGTCCGGCGCGTGCGCTGAGCCGGCCCCGGATCGGCGCCCGGCGGCCGGGCCCCGACGGGTGCCGGACCCCTGCGCGGGTGGCGGGTCGGCCGGGAACCGGCGGCGGCCGCCCGTCCGGCGCGGGCGCTGAGCCGGCCGCGGATCGGCGCCCGGCGCCGCACGTGCGCTGGAACGCCGCGCGGGTACGGCTCGGCCGGCCGGCGTGGCTCACACGCGTCCGCAACGGCCGACCGCGCGGGCCCGGTATGCCCAGGCCAGGGCCCCGAGCGTCCAGGCCGGACTCTCGGTGCGCTCAGGCCGAGGACCCCGCTGGTGACGGCGGGAGCAGGCCGTGCAGGACGAGGTCGGAGAGGGCGTCGGCCGTGCGGTTCCTGTCCCGCCCGGCCACCGGCGCGGCGTCCGGGTCCAGCCGGTCGGCGATCGGGTCCTGCGCCAGCGCCAGCGCGGGACCGGTGACGGCGAAGTACAGGACGTGCGCCGGCACGCGCGGGATGCGCCCGGCCGCCATGAGGCGGTCGAGGGCAGGCTCGACGCCGTCCCAGAACGGCTTCACGAACCGCGCGTGGAGATGGTCCAGGCGCCCGGAGTCACGCGTCGACTCGTCCGACATCAGCCGGTTCATCGCCGAGGCGTTCGCGGCCAGCCGGTAGAGCCGGACGACCGTGCTCCGCAGGAGTTCCTCGTCGTCCCGGGCCTCCGCCGCCACTCGGTCGAACCCGGCCTGGACGTCGCGCAGGGCGAAGTCGACCACGGCCCGCCAGAAGTTGCCCTTGGAGCCGTACCGGTCGTTGATGAAGTTATGGCTGACATCGAGGCGCCGGGCCAGTTCGCGCATCGTGGTCGCCGCGTAACCGAGCTCGGCGAAGGTGTCGAGCCCCCGCCGCAGGATCTCGCCCTCGTCCATCCGGACCGGGGCGTACTTCCCCCGCGCCTTCGGTGCCGCCTCTCGCCCTGTTCCCTCGGTCACTCCGGTCCCGTCTTCCCTCCGGCGCCACGCGGTCCACCGCCGCCCGTGCGCACATGGCGCGGCGGCCGGCGGTCCCCGCCGAACAGCACCCGCCCCGCTGATCCCCGCACCCCGTACGTCCACCCCCGAGCCGGCGCCCGGGTGAGTCGTCCGGCGATGCGCGATCCGAGTCTTCCATGCCGGTTCGGGCGGGTGAGCACCCTCACGCCGACATCGCTTGACGCTTGTCAGGCTGCGACGCATATTTGACGAGTCAAGTAAAATCGGGGTCGACCCCGGTGGCGCCGGCCCTCTGCCGGGCGTTCACCACCCGGGCGGCCACCGGAACACACGCAGACGGGAGCATTCCCATGGCAACACTCGACGAGAAGGTCGTCCTGATCACCGGTACCGGCGGAGGGATGGGCCGGGTCGCGGCGCAGATCTTCGCGCGGGAGGGCGCACGCGTCGTCGGAGGCGACATCAACGCCGCCGCGAACGAGGAGACGGTCGACCTCGTACGGCGGGCGGGCGGGGAGATGACCGGTGTCGCGCCGGTCGACCTCACCGACCCCGAGCAGGTCGAGCGGATGGTCGAGACAGCCGCCGCCGCCTACGGCGGTCTCGACGTGGTCTACAACAACGCGGCCTCCTTGCGGTTCGGCAGCATGCCGGACTTCTCCGTCGAGGACTGGCGGGCGACCGTGACGGGGGAGCTCGACATCCCGTTCTTCGTGTCGAAGTTCGCCTGGCCGCACCTGGTCCGGCGCGGGGGCGGGGTCGTCATCAACGTCGCGTCGATGGCCGGGATGATCGCCGGGGAGAATCCGCCGATGGTCGGGCACACCGCGGCGAACGCCGGTGTCATCGGCATGACGCGCCAGCTCGCGCTCGAAGGGGCGCCCCACGGCATCCGCTCGGTGGCGATCAGCCCCGGGCCCGTCCTGACCGCGGCCAGCGCCCGCGACCTGGGCGACAACCAGGCGGCTCGTGACGCGATCACCGCGAAGACCCTGCTCAAGCGCTTCGCCGAGCCCGAGGAGATCGTCGAGCTGGCAGCGTTCCTCGCCTCCGACCGGGCGGCCTACATCACGGGCGCGAACTACGCGGTCGACGGCGGCGCGAGCGCCTGGTGACTCCCCCGGACCGGTGCGCACCGGCCTCGTTCCGCCATCCGGCGCCCACATGCCGGAGCGCACCGGCCGCCATAGCCTGGTGGTCCGAGGGTGCCTGACGGCGCACGCCGGGCGTCCCTTTCCGCCCCGAGGAGGGTGATCATGGAGATCAAGGGTTCGGTGGCCCTGGTCACGGGAGCCAACCGCGGCATCGGCCTGGCGTTTGGCCGGGCGCTGCTCGCACACGGCGCCGTCAAGGTCTACGGCGGGGTCCGGGACCCGGAGAGCCTCCGGGACTCGGGGCTGGTGCCGCTGCGGCTGGACGTCACCGACGAGGAGCAGGTCGCGGAGGCCGCGCGCACCGCCGGCGACGTCACCATCGTCGTCAACAACGCCGGGGTCACCGGGGGCCCGTCCCTCCTGGAGGGCTCGTTCGAGGGCGCGCGGCGCGAGATGGAGGTCAACTACTTCGGCACGTGGGCCGTCACACGGGCGTTCGCTCCCGTCCTGGCCGCGAACGGCGGCGGAGCGGTCGTCAACATGCTGTCCGTGGCGTCCTGGGTGGCCAACCGCCGCTTCCCGAGCTACGCGGCCTCCAAGTCCGCCCAGTGGTCCCTGACGAACGCCTTCCGGATGGCGCTGCGGGACCAGGGCACGCTGGTGGTCGGGGTGCACGCCGGATACGTCGACACCGACCTGGCGGCGGAGGTCGACTCACCGAAGATCCTCGCGGAGGACGTGGCCGAGAAGGTGATGGAAGCCCTGCGCGACGACGAACCCGAGGTACTGGTCGACGAGGTCACCCGAAACGTTCGCTCCGCCCTCTCCGGCGAACTGAAAGCGCTGTACGCCGACCGCTGAGCCTCACACCGTCGCCGGGCGATAAGCCGGCCCGGTGATCGCTGTCCAGCAGGCCCCGCAGAAGATCATGTCGTTGTCCTCGTCGAAGACGAGGTCCGCGGGCTGGGCCGGTGCGGCCTTGGCCACCGCGAAGTCGATCGGCGTCCGCATGTAGCAGTGCGGGTCGCCCTGGGTCGGCCAGAACGGATCCTCGCCGTGGCCGGGCGGACGTGGACGGAAGCTGTTGCCGGCCCGGACGAGCGCGTCGACGACCTCGTACATGTGCTGCCGCGAGTGCCCCATGGCCCAAGTCTGCACAGGCTGCCCCTGGTGCCCAAGAGCCTCGTGGCCCTTCCCGCCGCACAGCCTTGGAGTGCCCGCTCGCACCGGGAGCCAGGGGGAACACCAGGCGTCCGCAAGGCATTTCACGCACGACCGCTTGAACGGCTGACGTTTACGGGCGTCCGCGCTTTCGCCGCCTGGGCTCAGGCGGCGGCCAGAACTCCCGAGTTACGACCCAGCCCACAGCAAGGCCGACAGCCAGCGACAGCCCGCTGTCCCATGACTTACCGGTCAGCACGTGCGCCACCACCGCGCAACACCCGTACATGACCAGGGCCACGGCGAAGTTGAGTAATCGCAGCCTCCAGGGCTACCGCCTCGACCGCGACTCGGTGCAGCCGCTCGACCTCTCGTCCGCCATGGCGCTCGGATACCCGGCGTGGCGGTTTGGTGCTGGCTGCAAGCCCTGCCGCCGTTGTGCGAAGCGCGGCCCTCTCCGGTCAGAAGTGGGATACACCGATCCAGGGTGAGACAAGGTCAAGCAGAAGGGGTGCCGCTCCGGAGAGTGGCACCCCTTCTGACCTGCAACCTTCTGACCTGCTGCGGTGGGTGTGGGATTTGAACCCACGGTGACATCGCTGCCACGACGGTTTTCAAGACCGTTCCCTTAGGCCGCTCGGGCAACCCACCCCGCGCGGGCGGCGATCACCGGACGCGCGGGGACAAGACTAACGGGTCGCGCGGCGCCTCCGTGGCCCGGAGGCGCCCGTGGGTCCGCCCGTGCGACCGGTCACCGTACGGGTCAGCTGTCGCCCTGGCGCGAGCCCAGCGTGACCTCCGCCGTGCGGGTCTTGCCGTCGCGCGTGTACGTGAGCTCGACGGTGTCGCCGGGCTTGTGGGTCCAGATCTCGCCGATCAGGGTCGGGCCGCTGTCGATCACCAGGTCGTCCAGCTTGGTGATGACGTCGCCGGGCTTCAGTCCCGCCTTGTCCGCGGGGCCGCCGGCCTCGACGGCGTCGGAGCTGCTGACGCCCTTGTCGGAGATCTTCGCGCCGTCCGTGCCCTCCTCCAGGGAGACGGACGCGCCGATCTTCGCGTACACCGGCTTGCCGGTCTTGATCAGCTGCTGGGCGACGTACTTGGCCTGGTTGACCGGGATCGCGAAGCCCAGGCCGATCGAGCCGGACTGGCTCTGGCCGCCGAGGCCGCCGCTGGTGGACTGGATCGCGGAGTTGATGCCGATGACCGCGCCCTTGGCGTCCAGCAGCGGGCCGCCGGAGTTGCCCGGGTTGATGGAGGCGTCGGTCTGCAGGGCGCTCATGTAGGAGGCCTTGCTGCTGGCGCTGCCGTCGCTGGAGGCCACCGGGCGGTTCTTGGCGCTGATGATGCCCGTCGTCACCGTGTTCGACAGACCGAAGGGCGCGCCGATCGCGATGGTCGAGTCGCCGACGGCGACCTTGTCGGAGTCGCCGAGGGGCAGCGGCTTGAGGTCCGACGGCTTGTTCTTGAGCTTGATGACGGCGACGTCGTACCCCTGCGCGTGCCCGACCACCTCGGCGTTGTACTTCTTGCCGTTCGGGAAGGTGGCGCTCAGCTTGCCGCCGTCGACCGCCTCGGCCACGACGTGGTTGTTGGTCAGGATGTGGCCCTGCTTGTCGAAGACGAAGCCGGTACCGGTGCCGCCCTCCCCGCTGCTGCTCTCGGCCTCGATGGTGACCGTGCTCGGCAGCGCGGCGGTGGCGACGCCCGCGATCGTCCCGGCGTCGCGCTTGAAGTCGCCGCCGCCACCGGAGGCGGACACGGTCGTCGAGTCCGTGGCGCCGTCGTCGTTCTTGGCGAGCGAGTAGCCGAGGCCGCCGCCGACGCCGCCCGCGACCAGCGCGGCCACCAGGACCCCGGCGACGAGGCCGCCGCGTCCGGGCTTGCGGCCCGGCGCGGGCTGCTGCTGGTAGGAGGAGCCCCAGCCGCCGGACCCCGAACCGCCGTCCGCGTACGAGGGAGTGGCGGGCGGGGGCGGGGGCCAGTTCGCCTCGGCCGCGGACGGGGAGCCGGCCGCGCCCTGGCCCTGTCCGCCGAATCCGTGGTTCTGCCCGTGCTCGCCGAAGCCCTGCGCCGGCCCGGCGTGCCCCGCTCCCGACGCCCCCGGAGTGCCGGCACCCGCGGACGCGTACGGCGCGCCCGACCCGGCGGCCGCCGGGTCGTGCTCCGACGCACCGGGCTGCCCGTGCGGCACCGGCGGGAGCGGAGTCGTCGGCGCGCCTCCCTCGGGCGCAGGGTTCTGCGCGGAAGCAGCGGGAGTGTCCACCGGCACAGGAGGTGCAGACGGGGCCGGGGGTACCGCAGTGCCCTCGTTCTCGGTGCTCACAGCTCTTCTCCTCGGTCCACGGCTGTTGTTCTCGGTCGCACTCGGTCACGCTCGCTCACGCTTGTCGACGACCCGGCGCGATTCAGCTGTGCATGTGCTTTTGTATGCCGTCAGCTTTTCCCACCGGCCGTCAGAGCACCATAAGCGGTGCCTGTGAGTCCGGGGCCATCCTTTATATCGGACGATTACGACAAAACGACTGGATTCCTGACGTCTTCGCCTGCACGTCCGCCCCTCGGCGGTGGCACCATGACGCGGTGACCCTCGCACGACAGCACCCGATCCAGGTCGTCGCTCACCGGGGCGCCTCCGAAGAGGCCCCCGAGCACACGCTGGCCGCGTACAAGAAGGCGATCGAGGACGGCGCCGACGCCCTCGAGTGCGACGTGCGGCTGACCGCGGACGGCCACCTCGTCTGCGTCCACGACCGCCGCGTCAACCGCACCTCCAACGGACGCGGCGCGGTCTCCGCGCTGGAGCTCGCCGACCTGGCGGCCCTGGACTTTGGTTCCTGGAAGAACGGCGACGAGGCCCCGGACTGGGAGCACGGTCCCGGCGACCCGGAGGCCACCTCCGTCCTCACCCTGGAGCGGCTGCTCGAACTCGTCGCCGACGCGGGCCGCCGGGTGGAACTCGCCATCGAGACCAAGCACCCCACCCGCTGGGCGGGACAGGTCGAGGACCGCCTGCTCCTGCTGCTGAAGCGCTTCGGCCTGGACGCGCCGGAGACCGCCGCCGAGTCCCCGGTGCGCGTCATGAGCTTCTCGGCGCGCTCCCTGCACCGCGTCCGGGCGGCCTCCCCGAACGTGCCGACGGTCTATCTGCTCCAGTTCGTCTCGCCCCGGCTGCGCGACGGACGCCTGCCCGCGGGTGTCCGGATCGCGGGCCCCTCCGTGCGGATCGTGCGCGGCAACCCGGGCTACGTCGAGCGGTTGAAGAAGAACGGGCACCAGGTGCACGTGTGGACCGTGAACGAGGCCGAGGACGTCGATCTCTGCGCCGAGCTGGGCGTCGACGCCATCATCACCAACCGCCCGCGCGCCGTCCTGGACCGGCTGGGCCGCTGACGAAGCCGCCCGGCACCCCGGTTACCCGCCACCGGTAACCAGCCATTCGTCACAGGGAGTGCACCGGCGCGTTCGTTCCGTATTCGATCGTTACGAGTGCGTCAGCAGACGTGTGTTGGCCGGTTTCCGGTCCAGTCCAAGAGGGCATTCACACCGTGGCGTGGGGCAAAGGAGGTCTCGGGGGTGGCGTTGGTGGTGGCACAGGAGGTGCCCACGTCGTCGAGCATGGCCGTTCCCCATGGCCCTGCGGGCGTGGGAGAAGCGAGACACCGGATGCGGGACCAGCTGCGGTCCGGTGGGGTGGCGGAATCGGTCATCGACGACGCCGTACTGATCCTTTCCGAACTACTGAGCAACGCGTGCCGTCACGGACGGCCGCTGGGCGACGCCCTGTCGGGTGACGGAGACGTCCGCGCGGCCTGGCGCGTCGACCCGGCGGGACGGCTCACGGTCGAGGTCACGGACGGCGGTGGTCCGACCCGCCCGGTTCCGGCCACGCCCTCGGTCACCGCACGCGGCGGCCGCGGGCTGAACATCATCACGGCGCTCGCCAAGGACTGGGGCGTCCGCGACGACACACGGGGAGAGGTCACGGTGTGGGTCGTCGTCCAGGACGACGTCGTGAGCGCGCACCGGCGTGACAATTTCGCTACGCGCGTCGCGTCACCGCACGTGTCGCGCATCCCCGAACTCGACTTCGCGGACGCGTTCGACGACCTGGACTGAGAAGCCGCGCCGGGGCCCGGAGCAGGACGCCGGGCCCCGCGGAAAGCCGTGTCCGGCCCGGTGTCGCGCCGCGGCCGGACGTCGCGCCCCGGGGACGGGGCGCCCCTGGACCGGCACCCCGTGGACGACCCGCCGGCTCCGCGCCGAGCCGGTGCGTTGTCCACAGGGTCCCGTCCCTCGTCGTACGAACGGCTAGGCTCGCGCCCGTACGAGACGAGCCGTAACCGGGAGACACCCACGATGGCCAAGAAGCGACCCCAGACCAAGGCCGGGAAGCCGCAGCTGAAGGACGGGGCCCGCGCCGCAGGCGCCGAGGGATCCGTCCCGGTGGTCGGCGCGCGCGAGCCCTGCCCCTGCGGCAGCGGCCGGCGGTACAAGGCCTGCCACGGCCGGGCGGCCGCGCACGCGGTCACCGAGCTGGTGCAGCGCCCCTTCGAGGGCCTGCCCGGCGAGGGCGACTGGGTCGCGCTGCGCGAGCTGGTGCCGGCGGCGACCGTCGAGCTGACCCTCAAGGAGGGCCTCCCCGAGGGCGTCCCCTCGGTCACGCTCGCCACGGTGCTGCCGATGGCATGGCCCGCGCTGCGCCGCGACGACGGCTCGGTCCTGCTCGGCCTGCAGAACGACACCGCCTCCGGTGACATCAGCCGCGACCTCGCCGACACCCTGCGGCGCGCCCTGACGGCGCCGCCCGGCACGCCGGTCGAGGGCCGCCGCGCCCCCGCCGACGGGCCGCGTCTGCAGGACGTGCTCGACCCCGAGGGCGCCTTCGAGCCGGTCGTGCACTCCGGCTTCGAGTTCTGGGTCCCGGACGCGGAGAACGCGACCCCGGAGGTGACCGCCTCCCTGGAGCGGGCCAACGCGGCCGCCATCCCGACCGTCAAGCTCTCCGGCGTCGACGCGGCGTACTGGTGCGAGACCCCGGACAAGAACCACCTGCGCTGGGTCATGCCGCACCCCGAGGAGCAACTTCTGGACGCGCTGGCGCGGCTGCACGCGGCGGGCGGATCCGGTCTCGGCGAGGGCACGCGACTCGTCGGCTCCTTCCGGGCGCACGGTCTGACGGTGCCGGTGTGGGACCTGCCGAGCGAGGTCACGGCCGACGACATCGAGAAGCCCGCGGCCGAGTTCGCGGAGCGTCTGGCGGCCGCCCTGGCGACGGACGCGCCGCTCACCGCGGACGAGCGCCGCGCGCGCGGCGGCCTCACCAACCGACAGGTCACGCTCAGCTGACACACCCCGGGACGCTGACCGACCGGTCAGCTCGTCAGGACCTCAGGGAGGGGTGACTCCTGTCACAACTCCCGGTCCCGGCAAGGAAATCGGTGTCTGAATAGCCGAGTTCGAATTTGCGAACCGCCGATCTCTTGTTACCGTTCCCGTAGCCCGGTTGCTGGTGCATCCCCCGTCGCCAGCAACCGGGTCTTTTCACGCCCGGGTTCCGGCATCCCGCGCCGCCCCGCCGGCGCCCCGCTCCGCTGCCGGTGCCAACGGCCTTACGGCCGGGCCGAGTTGCTCCCCGAGCGCAGCAGCAGCGGTCCCCGCCCCGCACTCCTCGCGAACTCCGCCACCGCCGAGTACGCCGCCGCCTCGCCCGCCGAGCGCTCCCTGGGTGTCTCACACGTCTCCGGCTCGTCCCCGGCGTCCACGGCGCAGTGGATCTGCACCGTGCGGCCACCGGGCGCGAGGAGGCTCAGCACGGCGCTCAGCGCCTCGCCGGTCGCGTTGCGGTAGTAGGTGCGCGCCCAGGTCTCCCGCCCTTGCCGCAGGACGCAGGTCTGCGCCTCGATGCCGTCGGGGGAGGAGAGCTCCGGACCGCAGGCGGCGGCGGTGGCGAGACCGAGGCCGAGGAGCAGCGGCGAGCGCGAGGGCTCGGGGGCCGCCCGCTTCGCGTCGTCGCGGACGGGGGCGCGGACGGCCGCGGGACCGCCGTCACCGACGGGTCCCGCGGATGCCACGGCGAGCGGAAGGGCGATCACGGCCGCCACGAAGCCGACGAGTGCGAGCAGGCGGACTCTTCGGGTGTCCGGGGGCCGTCCGCCGGAGTGACGCAGCATACGAGGGAACATAACGGCCCGGAGGGGACGCCCGGTTCGCCGCGCGCCCGACACCCCTACAACTCGGGCGCGCTCACACCCGTACGAGTGAGGGCCTCCACGACCGCGTCCACGACGGCTTCCACGTCGGGTACCCAGGGCGCGGCCGAACCCGGCAGCGGGGCCCGCTCCCAGCGGACCTCGCCCTGGCCGGTCTCGGAGGGGGGCAGCGCGAGGTAGCCGCCGTCCCCGTGGAAGCGCAGGGAGCCCGGGACGTGGTCCTTGGCGTACAGCAGCTCGCCGAGCTGCTCCAGGGAGTACGGCGCGACGAGGATCGCCCAGCGGGAGGGCGAGGCGACGACCGGGCCGAGGCGCATGCCCATGAGGTCGAGTGCGCCGAGCGCGCGGGCGGCCGCCAGGGAGGGCAGGCTCACCGCGCAGGGGGCCGCTCCGCCGGTGGCCAGCACGATGGGTGCCGACGGACGGTTGCCCCACCACCAGCGCACCATGCGCGCGTCGGTGCTGGCCGCGAGGAGGCCGGGGTCGAAGGGATGGGCGCCCGGCACCGTGCACTCCGGGTCGGGACATCCGCAGCCGGCCCGCCCCCGCGGGTCCGGCGCCACTCCCGGGAGTACGGGCCACCGCCATTCGGTCGCGAAGGTCAGGGCCGCGCTGAGCATCTCAGGGCTCCGGCTGTTCCGCCTGGACAGGAGCCTGCGTCGCCTTCCGAGGATCTCGCGCATGAGCGCTCGTTCCTTTCCGTTGCACGCCTGGCAACACCGAGGATCACATCACACCATGTGTCGATCTCTTCACTGTGCGTACCTGCTGGCGCATCACACCCCTGCGCGAGGCAAGGGGAACCCCTATGGGCCGAACGTTGGCTGCATCCGCGTCCATACTGCGTCTGGCAGAAGCATGGGCATGGCGTGGGGTGGCGGCGCCTGGCGTTTTGCCGTCCCGCATATGTCCAGCCGCCTCCGCCACGGGAGGATGGGGCACGGTCGTCGGTGGTTAAGACGCCCGGGTCCGCCGCCAGGTTCCGAGTGGATGCCATCCACCCCTGACCTTCACCGAGTACGTACCCATCACGACCGCTGTGACGCTCCGTCGAGCAAGGCCAGTCGACCTCAATAACCCGTTACCCGAAGCAGTTTTAAGCCAACTTCGCTTTTCCGCAAGTGTCTCACGGACACCAGGAATCCCAGCAGGACAATGCTGGACATCCCCTCACGCATGCGTGTACATGTGGAGACACTGCTAGCGGCGCAGAATGACATGGGGGTTTGCGATGCTATTGAGCAAAACGCACCGGTCGGAAAGCCGGATGCCATGAACGCCCCTCACCTTCCGAAAGTGGCCGGAATCGATTCCACGGTCCCCGCGCCCGCACACACTGTCGCGCCCGCGCCCGCCCCCACGGAGGCCCCTTCGGCCCCGCCCCCCGCCGACCCCGGAGCCGTCCTCCAGGACCGCCTCGCGGGCTGGGTCTCCGACCTCACCACGCTGCACGAACTCACCGAGCGGCTCGCGCGCACGGCCTCGCTCGACGAGGCGCTCCAGGAGCTGCTGCGCGCCGGGGCCACCCTCGTCGGCGCCCGCCGCGGCCTGGTCGTCCTCGAACCGCGCGACGGGCTCGGCCCGGACACCACCATCGGGCTCGGCCTGGCCCGCGCCGACCTCGGCCACATCGAGACCCTCCCGCGCAGCAGCACGTCGTACGGGAAGATCCTGGACGGGCTGCCCGGCGGCGAGGGCGAGATCACGCAGCCGGACCTGTTCGGCGAGGACGGGCTCGACCCGCGCCACCGCGAGGTCGCCGCCCGGCTCGGCTACGCCGCCAGCTACGCCCTGCCGCTCTCCACCGAGGCCGGGGAGCGTCTCGGCGCCGCCGTGTGGCTCTACGACGAGCCCGCCGAGCCCGCCGAGCGCCGGCGCCACCTCGTCGGCCTCTACGCCCGCCACGCCACCGAGCACCTGGCCCGGCTGGTGGAACTGGAGCGCACGCGCGCGTGCATGACGACGATCTCCGAGGAGCTGCTCCCGTCGCGGCTGCCCCGGGTCGCCGGGGTCCAGCTCGCCGCCCGCCACCGCACCGGACCGCGCGGCGGCGGCGACTGGTACGACGCGCTGCCGCTGCCGGACGCGGCGCTCGGCCTCGCCGTCGGCTCGGTCACCGGCTCGGGCCCCAGCGCGGTCGCCGCCATGGGCCGCCTGAGAGCCTCGCTGCGGGCCTACGCCGTGATGGAGGGCGAGGATCCCGTCGCCGTCCTGTCCGACCTGGAACTGCTGCTGCGGCTCACCGAGCCCGCCCGCTCCGCCACCGCCCTCTTCGCCTACTGCGAGCCCGCGCTGCGCAAGATCACGCTGGCCGGGGCGGGGCACAGCCCGCCGCTGGTCATCGGCGACCGGCGCACCGAGTTCGTCGAGACGTCCCTGTCGGCGCCGCTCGGGATGCTCGCCTGCTGGGAGGCGCCGAGCGTCGAGATGTGCGCCCGGCCGGGCGAGACGGTGCTCCTCTACACGGACGGGCTGCTGCATCGCACCGGCGACCCCATGGACCGCGCCTTCGCCCGGCTGCACGCCGCCGCGGCGGGCGTCCCGAGGGCGCTGCGCGGCGACCCGGGCGCGGTCGCCGACCACGTCCTGCGGACCGTGCTGCCGGACGGCCTCGACGAGGCCGACAGTGACGAGGACGTCGTCCTGCTGGCCGCCCGCTTCGAATGAGCCCCCGGGACCGCCGCGGACGGCACGCGGAACACGACCGCGCGTGACGCCGCAGGTAACAGGTCCTATGGCCCTGGGCCCCCTTCCGTACGACCGTACGATGGGGGTGGTCCAGAGTCGTAACGAGGAGGCAGACCGTGTCGGAGGCGCTCACACCGGAGACCCCGGAAGCCGTGCTTGACGATGCCGCTGACGAAGCGGGCGAAGAAGAGCCGATCAAGCAGCGGAAGAACGGCCTGTACCCGGGCGTGTCCGACGAGCTCGCCGAGAACATGAAGTCCGGCTGGGCCGACACGGAGCTGCGTGGGCTGGAGCCGATCGCGCAGGCCGCGCACACGGCGGCCCGCCGTGCCGCGCTGTCGGCGCGCTTCCCGGGCGAGCGGCTGGTGGTGCCCGCGGGCAACCTGAAGACCCGCTCGAACGACACGGAGTACGCCTTCCGCGCCTCCACCGAGTACGCGTACCTCACCGGCAACCTCACCGAGGACGGCGTCCTGGTGATGGAGCCGGCCACGGACGGGCACCGGGCGACGCTCTACCTGCTGCCCCGCTCCGACCGCGAGAACGGCGAGTTCTGGCTCTCCGGCCAGGGCGAGCTGTGGGTCGGCCGGCGGCACTCGCTGACCGAGGCCGAGCAGCTGTACGGCATCCCGGCCTCCGACGTCCGCGAGCTGCCCGAGCGGCTCCGCGAGGCCACCGGACCGGTCCGGGTCGTCCGCGGCCACGACGCCGGGATCGAGGCGGCGCTGACCGACAAGGTGACCGCCGAGCGCGACGAGGAGCTGCGGGTCTTCCTCTCCGAGGCCCGCCTCGTCAAGGACGAGTTCGAGGCCGGCGAGCTGCAGAAGGCCGTCGACTCGACCGTGCGCGGCTTCGAGGACGTCGTCCGGGTCCTGGACAGGGCCGAGGCCACCAGCGAGCGCTACATCGAGGGCACCTTCTTCCTGCGCGCGCGGGTCGAGGGCAACGACATCGGCTACGGCTCCATCTGCGCCGCGGGCCCGCACGCCTGCACGCTGCACTGGGTGCGCAACGACGGCCCGGTGCGCTCCGGCGACCTGCTGCTGCTGGACGCGGGCGTGGAGACGCACACGCTCTACACCGCCGACGTCACGCGCACGCTGCCGGTCAACGGCCGCTACACCGAGATCCAGAAGAAGATCTACGACGCCGTGTACGAGGCGCAGGAGGCCGGTATCGCGGCCGTCCGCCCGGGTGCCAAGTACCGCGACTTCCACGACGCCTCGCAGCGCGTGCTGACCGAGAAGCTCGTCGAGTGGGGTCTCGTCGAGGGACCGGTCGAGCGGGTCCTGGAGCTGGGCCTCCAGCGCCGCTGGACCCTGCACGGCACCGGCCACATGCTCGGCATGGACGTGCACGACTGCGCCGCCGCCCGCACCGAGTCGTACGTGGACGGCACGCTGGAGCCGGGCATGTGCCTGACCGTCGAGCCGGGCCTGTACTTCCAGGCGGACGACCTGACCGTCCCCGAGGAGTACCGCGGCATCGGCGTGCGGATCGAGGACGACATCCTGGTCACCGAGGACGGCAACCGGAACCTGTCGGCCGCGCTGCCGCGCCGCTCCGACGAGGTCGAGGCCTGGATGGCGGCGCTCACCGCCTGAGCCGGGGGGTTCGCACGCCCAGTAAGGGAAGACGGCCGGGTACCGGGAAGGTGCCCGGCCGTTCGTGTGTCTACGTGTGCCCAGGGGGCGGCTTTCGTGGAGGACTTCTGGTCCGGCGTCGGTGTGGACCTGCATCTGGAGCCGGACCCGGCGGAGGGACGCCGGGCCGGACTGGAACGGGCGCTGCGGGACGCCGTGCGCGAGGGACGGCTGGCGCCGGGCACCCGGCTGCCCGCGACCCGGCGGCTCGCCGCCGAGCTGGGCATGTCGCGGGGGACCGCCAAGGCCGCCTACGACCAGCTCGTCGCCGAGGGGTACCTGCGGGCCCGGCAGGGCTCGGGCACCGAGGTGGCGGCGCTGCCCACGGACGGCGTGCCGTCGGCCGCGGGCGACCCGCACACCCGCGCACCCCGTTTCGACCTGCGGCCGGGCAGCCCCGACGTCGGCACGTTCCCGGCGGCGGCCTGGCTGCGGGCGCTGCGGCGGGCGATCGCGACGGCGCCCTCGATGGCGTACGACTACGGGGATCCGCGCGGCCGGGTCGAGCTGCGCACGGCGCTGTCCGCGTACCTGGGCCGGGCCCGGGGCGTGATCGCGCCGCCCGAGCGGATCGTGATCACCTCCGGGTACGTGCAGGGGCTGGCGCTCCTGACCCGGGTCCTGGACGGCGGCGTGGTCGCCATGGAGGACCCGGGGCTGCCCTTCCACCGGGACGTGGTCCGGCGGGCCGGCGGGCGGGTGGTGCCGGTGCCGGTCGACGAACGCGGGCTGTGCGCCGCCGAGTTGGGCGACGAGGACGCCGTGGTCGTCACGCCCGCGCACCAGTACCCGACCGGGGTGACCCTGCATCCCGAGCGGCGGCGGGCGCTCACCGACTGGGCCCGCGCGAACGGCAGGCTCGTCGTCGAGGACGACTACGACGGGGAGTTCCGCTACGACCGGCAGCCGGTGGGGGCGCTCCAGGGCATGGCGCCCGGTCACGTGGTGTACCTGGGCACCGCGTCCAAGACGCTCGGTCCCGCGCTGCGGCTGGGCTGGATGGTGCTGCCGCCGCACCTGGTCGACGCGGTGGCCGACGTCAAGCTGCACAGTGACCACCACACCGAGTCCATCGGGCAGTTGGCGCTCGCCGAGATGGTGACCGGTCACGCGTACGACCGGCATGTGCGGGCCTGCCGGCTGCGCTACCGGCGGCGCCGGGACCAGCTCGTCTCGCTGCTGGGCGCGCACCGGAGGGTGCGCGGGATCGCGGCGGGGCTGCACGCCCTGGTGGAGGTGCCTGACGAGGCGGAGGTCCTGGAGCGCGCGGCCCGGGAGGGTCTCGCGGTCGGGCGTCTCGGGGACCACTGGCACACGGCGGGCGAGGGGCGGCCGCAGGGGCTGGTCGTCGGGTACGGGACGCCCCGGGAACGGGTCTATCCGGAGGCGCTGGAGGCGCTCGGACGGGTGCTGGGCGGGGTGCGGCGGGGGCGCGCGTCCGCGAGGTGAGGCAGAGCGGCGCCCCGCGATTGGACCAGTGACAGGGCCTCGGAATGGGCCTGTCGAACGGTCCAGCGGGCCCCTAGCGTCGAGTGCATGACGAACTCCGCCGCCCGGTCCCCGCGTCCGGCGCACGGCCCGGGGAAGGGCCTCCGCCTCGTTCCGCCGCCCGGCCCCCGGCGGATCCTCGCCGCCGCGCAGCTCGCCAACTCGGTGGGGGACGGCGCCTATTACGTCACCTCGGCGCTGTACTTCACGCACGTCGTCGGACTGCCGGCCGGACGCGTGGGGCTGGGGCTGACCGTCGCCTGGGGGGTGGGCTCGCTCGTCGGCGTCCCCCTGGGGCGGCTCGCCGACCGGCGCGGCGCGCGCGGCACGGCGGTGCTGCTGGCGCTCGCGACCGCGGTGGCGGTGGCGTCCTTCCTCGTCGTCCGGGGCTTCCTGCCCTTCCTGCTCGCGGCGTGCGTCTACACCTCCGCGCAGTCCGGGCTCGCCGCGGCCCGCCAGGCGCTGCTGGCCGGCCTGGTGCCCGCCGGGGAGCGGACCGGGCTGCTCGCCCACCTGCAGTCGACGCTGAACGCCGGCCTCGCGGTGGGCGCCGCCCTCGGCGGGCTCGCCCTGCACGCCGGGACCCGGGGCGCGTACCTCGCGGTGTTCGCCCTGGACGCGGTGGGCTTCCTGCTGTGCGCCGCGGTGCTGCTGCGGCTGCCGCCGGTGCCGCCCGTCGGCACCGGGCACGTCCGCGGCCCCGGCGTCCTGCGGGACCGGCCGTACGCGCTGGTCACCCTGCTCAACACCGTGCTCCTGCTGCGGATGCCGCTGCTCAGCCTCGGTGTCCCGCTGTGGATCACCGAGCGGACCGACGCGCCCGCCTGGCTGGTCTCCGCGCTGTTCGTGCTGAACACCGCGGCGGTGATGGTCTTCCAGGTGCGGATGTCCCGCGCGGTGACGGGCGTCGCGTCCGCCACCCGCGCGATCCGGCGCTCGGGGTTCGTGATGCTGGCGTCGTGCGCGGTGTTCGCCCTCTCCGCCGGGGCGGCGCCCCGGGTCGCGGCGGCGGTCCTGGTGCTGGGCGCGGTCCTCCAGGTGGCCGCCGAGATGCAGCAGTCCGCGGGCTCCTGGCAACTGGCCTTCGACCTCGCGCCGGCCGGCCGCACGGGCGAGTACCAGGGGTTCTTCGGCACGGGCGTCACGGTGGCCCGCACCCTGGGCCCGCTGGTCCTGACGGCGCTGCTCGTGGGGTGGGGGACACCGGGCTGGCTGCTGCTCGGCGGGGTGACGCTCGGGGCGTCGTACGCGATGGGGCCCGCGGCCCGCCGGGCGGAGGGGCGCCGCACGGGACGGGCACCGGCGGGCGGCGGGGCCGCGCCGTCCGTCACCGGCGTGAACCCGGCGTACGGGCGCCGGGGTCCCGAGCGGGAACCGGAGGCGCGCCGGGTACGTCCGGAAGGGCGGGTGCGCGAACCGGTTCCGTCACCCGGAGTCACCGGCTCAGGGCGGGAATGAGCCAGTCCGCAACAGCTCGCCGGGGGTCGCCGGAAGCGTTTCGGGAACGCCGGCCGCGACCGGGGGCGCGTGCGTCGGCGTCCACGCGGGGGCGGGGCGCCGCCCTGCGCTCCCGGGCCCCGGACGTAGAAACAAACCGCCTTTTGCCGTACACGTCCGCAGCGTCGATGACCAAATCTCGGTAAAGTTTTCCGGATTGTCACCGGGTGCGGACGGTCGGTTGGCCATCCTCATGACCTGCGGATTGACGGCGCACCAGGGCTGTGACCTCGGTGCCGCCAAAGACGTGGATCGCGGCCACCCACCTGAAGCGTGAAGCGTGTCACGTTTGGCTGACCCACCGCTTTGCTGGTAGTCGTTCGCTCGTGATCAGTGGCCGACGGGACGACTGAGACCGCCCGTCGGCCGTGATGCGTCTGGCCCGATCTCAACAGGCGGTTTTCCCGTGGGCACGTTTAGTTAGACCTAAGGCTTCACTCCCGTCCGTGCTTACGCACAAGAACATGAGGTCCGCATGAACGCATCCCACGACTCCGCGGTCGAAGAGCCAGGGAAGACGGCCGCCGTCGGCCCGGAACGGATCTCGCTCGTGCGGCTGGCTGCGCAGAGTAACGGCGCCGCCTCTCCCGCTCTCACCCGTGTCGTGTCGAACGGCGTCGAGCGGCGCGGTCCGGGCCGGGTGGCGGTCGCGGCCTTCAACTCCTCCGTCTGAGCCCGAGGGCAGCCACCACACGCATGACAGCCATGGGCCGACCACCACTCCCCTTACGCCAGTTCGTGCTCAAGATGCACAGTCGCTGCGACCTCGCCTGCGATCACTGCTACGTCTTCGAGCACGCGGACCAGAGCTGGCAAGGTCGGCCCATCGTGGCCTCCGACGCGGTCCTGAGGGCCACGGCGGAACGTATCGCCGAGCACGCCGCCGCCCACCGCCTGGACACCGTCCACGTGGTGCTCCACGGAGGCGAACCCCTGCTGGCCGGCCGGGCCAGACTGCGCACCGCGGCCGAGGAGCTGACCCGGGCCCTGGACGGTGTGTGCGCCCTCGATCTGCGGATCCACACCAACGGCGTCACCCTGGACGAGCGGTTCTGCGAGCTCTTCGCGGAGTTCGGCATCAAGGTCGGCATCTCGCTGGACGGCGACAAGGCGGCGAACGACCTCCACCGCCGCTACCGCGACGGACGCAGCAGCCACGACAAGGTCGTGCGCGCCGTCTCCCTGCTCAACCGCCCCCGCCACCGGCACCTCTTCGCCGGCCTGCTCTGCACCGTCGACGTGCGCAACCCGCCGGTCGCCGTGTACGAGGCGCTCGCCGAACTCGCCCCGCCCCGCGTCGACTTCCTCCTCCCGCACGCCACCTGGGACGAACCGCCGCCCGGCACCGGCGGACCCGGCATCGGCGAAACCCCCTACGCGGACTGGCTGCTGGCCGTCTACGACCGCTGGACCGCCGACGGCCGCCCCATGGACGTACGGCTCTTCGACTCCGTCCTGAGCACCCTGCACGGCGGGCTCAGCCTCACCGAGTCGCTCGGCCTCGCGCCCTCCGACCTCGCCGTGATCGAGACCGACGGCACGTTCGAGCAGGCCGACTCCCTCAAGACCGCGTACGACGGGGCACCCGCGACCGGTCTCGACGTGCACACGCACACGCTCGACGAGGTGGCCGCCCATCCCGGGGTGGTGGCCCGCCAGCAGGGGCTGGAGGGGCTGTGCGACCAGTGCCGCGCCTGCCCGGTCGTGCGGTCCTGCGGCGGCGGGCTCTACGCCCACCGGTACCGGACCGGCAGCGGGTTCATGAACCCCTCCGTCTACTGCGCCGACCTGCTGCGCCTCGTCACCGACATCCGGGACCGGGACATGGACGAACAACTTCCTTTCAGCTCGAGCCAGTTCGACGACCTCGCCGCGGGCCTCGGCGCCGGGGAGACCGTCGACCTGCTGGCCCGCCACGAACTCGCCGTCAATCGCGAGCTGTTGGCGGCCGTCTGGCGGGAGAGCCCGCACGACGCGCTCGGCGAGACCGCCTGGGCGACGCTGGCCACGCTGGACTCCGCGGCGCAGGAGTCGGTGGACACGGTCCTCGCCCACCCCTACGTACGCCCGTGGGCCGTCGAGGTGCTGCGGAGCGACGAGGGCCGGACCGCGGCCATGCGCGGCGTCGCGGAGATCGCCGCCGCCGCCGCGGTGCGGGCCGGGCGCCCGGCCCGCGTCACCGTCCCCGTGCGCGACGGCGTGCTGCGGCTGCCGACCCTGGGCACCCTCGCGGTCGACGGCGCCGCCGAGGCGGAGGTGCGGGTGTCCGGCGACGGCTTCACCGTCACCGCCGCCGGCCGGGACCTGGCCGTCCCGTCGAAGGGCACCGGACCCGAGGGCTGGCACGGCAGCCGGCGCCACGAGCTGGACGGCTGGGCGGTCACCGTGGAGGACACGGACCCGCTGCGGGACTGCCACGGCCACCCCGCGCGGACCCGGCTCACCGAGGACGAGGCGGAGGCCTGGCGCACCGACCTCGTCGCCGCGTGGGACTGGATCCGCCGTGAACTGCCCGCCTACGCACCGGGGATCGCGTCCGGCCTGCGGGTGATCACGCCGCTGCGGCCCTCCCCCGACGGCTCCGACATCAGCTCCGCGGCGCGCGACGCCTTCGGCGCGGTGGCCATCGCCCGCCCCGCCGGACCGGAGGTGCTGGCCCTGCTGCTCGTCCACGAGTTCCAGCACGTGAAGCTCGGGGCGCTGCTCGACCTGACGGACCTCTACGACCCGTCGTGCGAGCGGCTGTTCTACGCGCCGTGGCGCCCCGACCCGCGCCCGCTGGAAGGGCTGCTCCAGGGCACGTACGCCCATCTCGCGGTGATCGAATTCTGGCGTGCGCAGTGGCGGAGCACCACGGGCGAGCGGTCCCGGGCCGCGGAGACGCACTTCGCCCGGTGGCGGGACCAGACGGCGGAGGCGGTCGAGACGCTGGCCGGCTCGGGCGCGCTCACCCCGCTGGGCGAGCGGTTCGTCGCGGGCATGCGGGAGACCGTACGGCGGCTGCTCGCGGACGAGATCGGCGAGGACGCCCTGCGGGCGGCGCGCAGGGCGGCCGAGGAGCACCAGGCCGGGTGGGCGCCGCGCTAGAGGTGCCGCCCGGGCCGCCCCCGGGCGCCCGCCGGGCCGCCAGGGACGCCCGGCCGGAGGGCGCGGAGCGGAAAGCCGGACGTGTTTGTCCTGTTCCACACAGGACTTGTGTCTTCCTACACTGGGGTCCTGTCACGGGATGTCGGGGGGTCATACGTGCAAGCAGACACGGGGAGGGGCCGGGGCGGGAATCCGTTCTTCTTCCTCAGTTACGCCCATACCCCGAAGCACGGTACGGGCGACGCCGACCCCGACGCCTGGGTCAAGAAGCTGTACGACGGACTGTGCGAGCACATACTCCAGCTGACCGACCTGCCGACGGGGGCCAAGGTCGGCTTCCTCGACCAGGGCATGGCGGTCGGCACCCGGTGGACCGACGAACTGTCGGAGAACCTCGCCCGCTGCAAGGTGTTCGTGCCGCTGTACTCGCCGCGCTACTTCATGAGCGAGCAGTGCGGCCGGGAGTGGTGGGCCTTCTGCCAGCGGCAGATCAGCCGGCGGGTACGCGGCGCCCCCGCCCGGGAGAGCGCGATCATCCCCGCGTTATGGGTGCCCGTGGAACCCGCCCAGATGCCCCAGGTCGCCAGTGAACTGCAGTTCAACCACGGCGCCTTCGGACAGGATTACGCGGAGGAGGGGTTCTACGGGCTGACCAAACTCCGGTACCTCCAGGACGCGTACGAGCGGGCCGTGTACCGGATGGCGCAGCGCATCGTGAAGATGGCCAAGGAGACCGAACTGGAGGAGGGGCAGGTCTACAAGGACTACGAGTCGCTGCCCAGCGCTTTCGGGTCCCTCGGCCACCCGCCGCAGTTCGACATCTCGGTCCTGGCCTGCACCCGCTCCGACCTCCCGCAGGGCTGCAAGCCCGACTACTACGGGGACCTGCCGCACGACTGGAACCCCTACCACCCCGAATCCGCCCAGCCCCTCGGCGACCACGCGGCCGACCTGGTCCGCGCCATGGACTACAAGGTCACCATCGGCAACTTCGAGTACGACGCCGAGCGCATGCTCAGCCCGGGACCGCCCAAGGTTCCGGGGCTGCTCCTGCTCGACCGGTGGGCGCTGCACTCCACCCGGGGCAGGGAGCTGGCCGACCGGCTCACCGAGGACAGCCGTCCCTGGATCAGCGTGATGCTGCCGCAGAACAAGGACGACTCGGTGTCCGCCGAGAAGGAGAAGAAGCTCAAGTCGCTGACGGACCGGGTGCTGACCGCGCGGCCGGGGGAGGACGCCGGGCACCGCTCGCTGAGCGCGGGCATCCGCACCCTGGACGCCTTCGGCAGCGAGCTCCAGACGGCCGTCCGACGGGCCGTGCACTACTACGAGGAACATGCGACGACCTACCCACCTGCGGGACCGCCGACCCGGCCCCCACGGCTGAGGGGACCCAGCGACCTGGGCTAGGACCTCTCGCACCACCGGCACCACCGCACGACCGAAGGGCGACGGAGAAGCGAGCCGAGAAGGCGGAGGGCATGCGCATGACGGAGAACCGCAAGGGCACCGTGATCACGTTCTACTCGTACAAGGGCGGTACGGGCCGGACCATGGCGCTCGCGAACGTGGCGTGGATCCTTGCCGCGAACGGCCACCGGGTCCTGGCCGTCGACTGGGACCTGGAGGCGCCCGGTCTGCACAAGTTCTTCCACCCCTTCCTGAACCCCTCGTTACTGCGCGCCACCCCCGGCCTGGTCAACCTGATCGACGACTACCGCCGCGAGGCCCTGCGCGACCTGCCCGACCGCTCACCCGACTGGCACCGCAGCTACGCGCGCGTCAGGCCGCACGCGCTCTCCCTCGACTGGCCCTTTCCCGACGGCGGCAGCCTGGACTTCCTGTCCGCCGGCAAGCGGCACCGCGACTACCCCATCGTCGGCAACATGGACTGGGACCACTTCTACGCCAGCTACGGCGGCGGCCAGTTCTTCGACGCGATGCGCGCCGACATGCAGCGCTACTACGACTACACCCTGATCGACAGCCGCACGGGACTGAGCGACCTCGCCGACATCTGCACCGTGCAGATGCCGCACACCCTCGTCGTCTGCTACACGCTCAGCGACCAGAGCATCGAGGGCGCCGCCGCCGTGGCGCAGGACATCAAGGAAAGGTACGGCGACAAGGGCATCCGCATCCTGCCGGTCGCCATGCGCATCGACCTCGGCGAGAAGGACAAGCTGGACGCCGGGCGCGCCCTGGCCCGGGAGCGCTTCGCCGGCCTGCCCTCCGACCTCCAGGCGGACCAACTCGCCGACTACTGGGCGTCGATGGAGATCCTGTACCAGCCGTACTACGCCTACGAGGAGATCCTCGCCGCGTTCGGTGACCCGCCCAAGTCGGCCAACTCCATGCTGAGCGCCTGCGAGCGGCTCACCTCCGTCATCACGAAGGACCGGGTCGGCAAGCTGCCGGCGATCAGCGAGACGCGGCGCGCCCAGTACAAGGGGGCCTACACCCGGCGCCGTCCCGTGCCGCCCTCGCAGCTGATGCTCTACTACGTGTCCGAGGACCGGATGTGGGCGGACTGGCTGGAGTCGGTGCTGCGCGGCGCCGGATTCGAGGTGGTGCCGAAGAACGTCCAGACGATGTCCACGGCCGAGATCGGCGCCGACGCCATGCCGGGCGCGACCCACCGGGTGCTCGCCGTGCTCTCGCCGAGCTTCGTGGACTCCCGCAGGGCCCGCGCGGCCTGGGAGGCGGCCGTGCACTCCGGCGGCTCGGAGAAGCGGCAGCAGGCGGTGGCCGTCCGCGTCGACGACGTCCAGCTGAGCATGCCGTTCGCCAGCCGGGGCGTCATCGACCTGAAGGGCCTCGACGAGTCGCAGGCGTACGCCGCGCTGCTGACCGGGCTCGACCGCGCGGACGCGGTCTCCGCCGTGACCCCGGGGGCGCGCGGCCTGCGCTACCCGAGCGTGAGCCGGCGGATCTCCAACATCCCCACCCGCTACCGGTGGTTCACCGGCCGCTCCACGATCCTGGACCGGCTGCGCGAGCAACTGGCCACCGGGCGGCCCGGACAGCGCCTGCCGCAGGTGCTGCACGGCCTCGGCGGCGTCGGCAAGACGCAGCTCGCCCGCGAGTACGCCCACCGCTTCATGGCGGACTACGACGTGGTGTGGTGGGTGGACGCCGAGCAGCCGGAGCTGGTGCCCGCCAAACTGGCGGCGCTGGCCCAGCAGTTGGGGGTGGGCGGCGGCGACGTGGGGGAGGCGGCCGAGGCGGCCGTCCAGGCGCTCAGGGAAGGCCGGCCCTACGACCGCTGGCTGCTGATATTCGACAACGTCGAGGACCTCGACAAGGCGCTGGACCTCTTCCCGGACCAGACCGCGCCCGTCCACGACCCCGTCTACGGCCACCTGCTCGTCACCACCCGCGCCCGCCCCACCTCCACCCGGGTGCAGCCGCTGGAGGTGGAGGTCTTCACCCGGGAGGAGAGCGTGGAGCACCTGTGCCGCCGGGTGCCCGGGCTCAACGAGGGCGACGCGGGCCGGGTCGCCGACGCGGTGGGCGACCTGCCGCTGGCCATCGAGGTCGCGGCGGCCTGGCTGGAGGCGACCGCCACTCCCGTCGAGGACTACATCGAGCAGCTCCGCGAGCAGTCCACCCGCGTGCTGTCCGTGAAGGAGGCCGTCGAGGCGGTCGAGTACCCCTCGTCGGTCGGCGCCACCTGGAACATCTCCATCAACCGGCTGCGCGAGGAGTCGCCCGCCGCGGCCCGGCTGCTGGAGCTGTGCAGCTTCTTCGCGGCCGAGCCGATCGCCATGAGCCTGATCGGCAGCGACGCGATGATCAAGGCGCTGCTGCCGTACGACAAGCACCTGCGCGCCCGTTACATGCTCGGCCGGGTCACCCAGGCGCTGAACCGGTTCGCGCTGGCCAAGGTCGACTCGACCGACAACTCCATCCAGGTGCACCGGCTGGTGCAGGCCGCGGTGCGCGAGAGCCTCAGCGACGAGCAGTTCGACGACACCGTCCACGAGGTGCACCGCATCCTCGCCGTGGCGAGGCCGCCCGAGGGAGCCGTGGACGACCCCGCGCAGTGGCCCGGTTTCGAGGTGATCTGGCCGCACCTGACGCCGTCCAACATCCGTGAGTGCGCGGAGGAGGAGCCGCGCCAGCTGATGGTCGACCGCGTCCGCTACCTGTGGAAGCGCGGCGAACTGCACGCGGCCCGGACGCTGGCCGCGCAGCTCGACGAGTTCTGGACCACCGAGTTCCCCGACGCCAACGACGAGCAGATCCTCAACCTGCGCTTCGAGCGGGCCAACGTGCTGCGCTCCCAGGGCCAGCACCAGGCCGCCCGCGACCTGGACGAGAAGACGCTCGCCAGCCAGCGCCGGCTGCTCGGCGACGACCACCCCAGCATCCTCATCACCTCCGGCAGCCTCGCCGCGGACCTGCGGGCGCTCGGCCACTTCACGGAGGCCCTGGAGCTGGACGAGCGGATCTACCGGGGCTTTCGCGAGATCTTCGGCGAGGACCACCCGCGCACCCTCTCCGCCGCCAACAACCTCGGCATCGACTACCGGCTGGCCGGGGACGTCGAGGCCGCCCGCCGGCTCGACGACGACACACTCCGCCGCCGCACCGCGCTGCTGGGCCCACTGCACCCCTACACCCTGATCACCAAGGGCCACCACGCCCGCGACCTGCGCGAGCTGGGCGACTTCAAAGGCTCGGCGGAAATTCTGCGCGAGGTCCGCAAGAGCTTCGAGCAGGTGCTCAACCCGGACGTGCCCGAGGTGCTGCGCGCCGACAAGAGCCTCGCGGTCTCGCTGCGCAAGGCCGGGCACATCGGCGAGGCGCTGCGGATCACCGAGGAGGCCTGGCAGACGTACGCCCGCTACCGCGACCGCTACGGCAGCACCATCCCGGAGGCGCTGGCGTGCGGGCTCAACCTCGCCGCGGACTACTTCGCCACCGATCCGGCGGGCGGCGCGGGGCGGGCCGTACAGCTGGTCAACGAGGTGCTGGAGGGATACCAGAACTCGTTCGGCGCCGAGCACCCGTTCACGATGCAGTGCTTCAACAACCTGTCCATCTACCACCGGGCGCTCGACGAGCCCCGGACGGCGGCCGAACTCGCGGAGCGGGCGCGCTCCACGCTGGCCTCCCGCCTCGGCGACGACCACCCCGCCGTCCTGTGCGCCGGGCTCAACCTGGCGAACGCGCAGGCCGACCTCGGGCTCCACGACCGGGCCGAGCACTGGGAGCGGCTCGCGCTGGAGGGCCTGCGCCGGCGGTTCGGCCCGGAGCACCCCGACGTGCTGGTCACCAAGGGCAATCTGGCGGTGTCGCTGCGCGGGCTGGGCCGGGACGACGAGGCCATGCGGCTCCAGCAGGAGGCGGAGAACGCGCTCGCCCAGCTCCTCGGCGACGTGCACCCGGTGACCGAGTCGGTGCGCGAGTGGCAGCGGGTGGGACGCGACCTGGAGCCGCAGCAGATCTGACGCGGGCGCGCGGCGGCGCCGGTCCCGCGGACCGGCGCCGCGACCGTCCTCGCGGGGGCGGGTGGGTCGGGCCGGCGCCTCTCACCGGACGCCTCGTGCCGGGCGCGCAGGAACGGGCGCGCAGGACCGGGGCACTCGGGCCGGACGCGTCGGGCCTGCCGCCTCTTACCGTGAGTTCGGGCCGGGCACCTCGCGCCGGGCGCGTAGGACCGGGCGCCTCGCGTCGGGGCCCGTACACCGGCAGCGTCGGCCGGGCGCCTCGTGCCGGGTGCTCCGGCCGGGGCGCAGGACCGGGCACCTCAGGCCGGGCACGTAGAACCGGGTACCTCGGGCCGGACGCGTAGGACCGGGCATCTCGGGCCGGACGCGTCCGGCCGGACGCCTGGGGCCGGGCGTGTCTGGCCCGGCGTGTCGCTACGGGGTACTGACCGCCCAGCTCAGGATGCGGGTCATCACCCGCAGCGCGCCGAAGTGGGCGGCGCCCCGCTCGACCTCGGCGCTGGCCCCGGGGATGTTCCTCGCCAGCCACAGGGTGTGCTGCACCGGCGCGAAGATGTCGTCCTCGCCGTGCCACAGCAGCACCGGCGAGGCGATCCGCGCCAGGTCGAACCCCCAGCCGGTGCTGAACGCCATCACGTCGTCCACCCAGCCGTCCGCCGAGTCCCGCAGCCCCTCCGCGAAGTTGCGCTCCAGCATGTCCTGGATGCCGGCGTCCGCGACGATCCAGCGGTCGGACTCGGGCAGTTTGCTGCGCATCTCCGTGATGGAGCCCGCCGGGTCGGCGACGATCGACAGGGACCGGCGGCCCAGGGTCGTGGTGACCCGGCGCCGGCCGATTCCGGCGTTGACGTACTCGCGCACGTTCGACTCGGTCATGCCCTCGAACCAGTCGAGCCCCCGGGCGTCCCGCGGGGCGAGGCTGACGAGGGCCCCCGTCCGGGTCGTGCGGTCCGGCAGCAGTGAGGCGCAGGCCAAGGCGTGCGGCGCGCCACCGGAGCGGCCGACCACCGCGAAGCGGTCGAGCCCGAGGGCGTCGGCGATGTCCGCCACGTCGTCGGC
The DNA here is from genome assembly GCF_053611025.1 of Streptomyces sp. NPDC054842. NCBI lineage: Bacteria > Bacillati > Actinomycetota > Actinomycetes > Kitasatosporales > Streptomycetaceae > Streptomyces > Streptomyces sp. NPDC054842. Next base: position 73,480 of record NZ_JBSGZN010000006.1, on the reverse strand, counting down.
GACGGCGCCGACCGTGCGGCCCGGCTTGCGGTCGGAGTCCCCGTACCCCGGGCGGTCGAAGGTGATCAGGCGGATTCCCATCCGGTAGAGCACCGACGGGCGCGGCGCGGGGCCCAGCCTGCTGCCGGGCGTGCCGTGCAGCAGGAACACCGGCCTGCCACCGGGATCGCCGCGCTGTTCCACCGACAGTCGCCGGCCGTCCCCGGCACGCACCATTCGCGGCACTGGCACTCCCCCTGACGCTCTCGGCCGACGGGTCCCGCTCCGGCCAGGACCACCCCCGCGTCCCGTGTCCGGTCGGCCGGACCCGCGGGCCGTGCGACGTGCCCCCCGGCACCTGGGCCCGGGCGGCGCGCCCGGGGCGTCCCTCACGGGCGGCGTGCGGGGCCCCGGCAGCGTGCGGCCGGTTCGGCGACGGCCGTTCCCGGTCCCCCGCCCGTGGCCGGCCGCATGGCGCGCCGACTCCCGCATCAGGCCAGTATGCAGACGGACCCCCACCGCGCCCAGACCGCGTTCAGCCGCTGTTTTCAGGGCAGTTGAGCGGTGCGCCGGACCGTCCCGGCCGCCGCGGCGGACCCCGCGGCACGCCGGGCCTGCGCGGGAGTGGCCGCTAGACCGTCACCAGCGGGGTGCCCTCGCGCCACTTGAGGATCTTGTCGAAGCTCACCACGGCGCCGCCCCGGCCCGGCTTGTTGCCGATGTGCACGTGGTCGGCGAGTTCCTGGATGAGACACAGCCCCCGGCCGTTCTCGTCGTCGCTGCGGGCGACGCGGGCCGGGGGACGCGGGGCGTACGCGCCGGTGCGGCCCGGATCGACGCCCTCCACCGGGGCGGACGGGAACCCGGGCCCGGAGTCGGCCACCTCGATGCGGCAGGTCTCGCCGTCCAGGTAGGCGGTGACCTGGTACGCCTCGGAAGGGCCGCCGGACGCGGTGCCCCCGCCGTGCTCGACGGCGTTGGCGCAGGCCTCGCTGAGCGCGAGGGAGAGGTCGTACGAGACGTCCGGGTCGACGCCCGCCGTCTCCATGGTGCCGAGCAGCAGGCGCCGGGCGAGCGGAACGCTCGCGGCTTCGCGCCGCAAGCGGAGTGACCACCAGATGCTCATGCTCCAGCCTCCAGGCCGCGGCTCGACATACCGTTACGTATTGCCGCCAGGACCGGTGTGCAATCGCCCACACCCCGTGATGCCGCCCATACGGCGGATGCGTACACGCCCAGATCGGTGTATGTGGGGACACCGGGAATCCGCATATGCGCCGGCGACTCCCCCCGAAGCGGCCCAATCCGGTCGTACGTCATCTTGCGGACCTGCCGTCAACCGGACGGGGGGCCAGTGCGATGATGAGCCCGCCATGACTGCCCCCCACCAGCGCACGGCGCGCACCGGACGCGACGTCCGGCTTCTGCGGGCCGCGGTGTTCGCCGCGGTCTGCGTCGCGCTGGCCGCGGCGGGTCACGGCATCGCCTCCTGTGCCGCGGTGCCGTGGTGGAGCGTGGGCGCCGGTTTCCTCACCGTCTTCGCCGTCGCCGCCCCGCTCGCCGGGCGCGAGCGGGCGCTGCCGGGCATCGCCGCGGTGCTCACGGCCGGCCAGAGCGCGCTGCACGTGCTCTTCGGCCTCGGCCAGGGCACGGCCATGACCACGGCGTCCGGCGGTTCGCCGGCCACGGGCGCCTCCATGACGTCCATGGCGTCGGGCATGTCGGACGCCTCCCTCGTGGCACGTGCGGCGCGGGTGGTGTGCGGCGCGTCCGCGGCGGCCATCAGCCCCGCCCAGGCGCAGCGCATCCTCGGCGACGCCCGGATCGACCCGCACGCGGGGCACTCCGCCGCGGCGGAGTCCATGCACCACTCGACGGACGCCGTGTCGGCCGCGGCCGGCTCGTCGATGTCCGTCCTGCCGTCCCTGCCCATGCTGCTCGTGCACCTGCTCGCGGCCGTCGCCGCCGGCTGGGTGCTGCGGCGCGGGGACCTCGCGGTCCTGCGCCTCATGCGGCTGTCCGCGCACGGCGTGGCGGAGACGGCCCTGGTCCGGTCGCTGCGTGCGGCGCTCGCGCTGGTCCGTGCCCTGCGGGCCGGGCTGCCGGGCGCCGTCCGCGGGACGCCGCGGGCGGTGCGGACCGCGCCGCCCCCGCCGCCCTCCCCCCGCACCACCGCGCTCCAGCACTCGGTGATCAGGCGCGGCCCGCCACCGGCCCCGGTGTTCCTCCTCGCCGCCTGACACGGCGCACCACTCCGCTCGGAGAACCACTCCGTCCCGAGGCGTGCCGCCGTGCGGCACCGCGCGCGTGCCCGCCCACGGGCGGGACCGACCCGGGAGGGCCGCCTCCGGGCCGACCCCGGAACGGTTTCCAGCCGCTTCCGCAACGGGTCCGGCCCCGGGCGCCTCTTCGTACGCGCTTACGACCTCATCGGACCATCACGCACAGTGGAGTGTTCTCTGCCATGAAGGCTTCCCGTATCGCCGCCTCCGGCGTCCTCGCCGCCTCGGCCGTCGTCGTCCTGTCCGCCCCCGCCTTCGCGCACGTCAGCGTGCAGCCGGAGGGCGTCGCCGCCAAGGGCGGTTACGCGACGATCGACTTCAAGGTCCCGAACGAGCGGGACGACGCCTCGACCACCAAGCTCGAGGTCAACTTCCCGACCGACCACCCCCTCGCCTCGGTGATGGCCCAGCCCCTCGACGGCTGGGACGTGAAGGTCACCCGGTCCAAGCTGGACAAGCCGATCGAGCTGCACGGCAAGAAGATCGACGAGGCCGTCTCGAAGGTCACCTGGACCGCCACCGGCAAGGGCATCCAGGCCGGCTTCTTCCAGAAGTTCCCGCTCTCCGTGGGCCAGCTGCCCGAGGACACCGACGAGCTCGTCTTCAAGGCGATCCAGACGTACGACAACAAGGAGGTCGTGCGCTGGATCGAGCCGCAGGAGGACGGCGCCGAGGAGCCGGAGAACCCGGCGCCGGTGCTCGCGCTGTCCGCGGCCTCCGAGGACGGCCACCACGGCTCGGCGAGCGCCGAGAAGGCCTCCGACGAGGAGAAGGCGGAGCACGGCGAGACCGAGGCCGCCTCCTCGTCCGACAGCAGCGACACCCTCGCGCGCGTGCTCGGCGGCCTGGGCATCCTCGTCGGCGCGGCGGGCGTGGCGTTCGGCGTCCTGGCCGGCCGCCGGCGTACCGAGGCCTGAGGCCCACCCCTCCCGGTGCGCACCGGGGAGCCGTACGACGTCGCCGTCCGGCACGGCGTACGACCCCGGTGCGCACCGGCGCACTCACATCTGGGACATTTTTCTATGCGCAAGAAGACGTACGCCGTGGCCGCCCTGTTCGCCGCGGCCGCTCTGACCCTGACCGCCTGCGGTGCCGACGACGGCGACAAGCCGGTGGCCGAGGTGTCCGCCGAGGCCGGCTCGGGCAAGGCCGCGACGGTCCTCGACAAGCCGTTCGAGAAGCCGGACCTCGTGCTCACCGACACCCACGGCGAGAAGTACGACCTGCGGAAGGAGACCAAGGGCAGGCCGACGCTGGTCTACTTCGGCTACACCCACTGCCCCGACGTCTGCCCGCTCACCATGAACAACCTCGCGGTCGCCAAGAAGCAGCTGCCGAAGGCCGAGCAGGACAAGCTGCGCGTCGTGTTCGTCACCACGGACCCGGAGCGCGACACCCCGGCCGCGCTCGGCACCTGGCTCAAGGGGATCGACCCGTCCGTGGTCGGTCTCACCGGCGACTTCGACACGATCCAGGCGGGCGCCCGCACCCTCGGCATCTCCATCGAGCCGTCGAAGAAGGACAAGGACGGCAAGGTCGTCTCGGTGCACGGCACGCAGGTCATCGCGTTCTCGCCGAAGACCGACGGCGGCTACGTCCTCTACGGCGAGGACGCCACCGTGGACGACTACACGAAGGACCTCCCGCGGCTCATCAAGGGGGAGAACCCGTGAGGCGCCCCGCCCGTGCCGCCGCCGCGGCCCTTGCGGCGGCGACGGCGGTGCTGGCGCTCGCCGGCTGCGGCGGGTCCGGTGACAGCCCGGCCGGACCCGAGCTGAAGGTGACCGGCGCCTACATGCCCGCGCCGTCCATGGCGGACATGGCGGCCGGCTTCTTCACCGTCACCAACTCCGGTGGCGCCGACACCCTGACCTCGGTCACCAGCGACCTCTCGGACGAGGTCACGCTGCACGCCACCGAGGGCGGCGCGATGGAGGAGCGGACGTCCTTCACGGTGCCCGCGCGGGGCGAGCTGGACTTCGCCAGCGGCGGCAACCACGTGATGTTCGAGAAGCTCGCCCGCAAGCCCGTCGAGGGCGAGAAGGTGGCGGTCGAACTGCACTTCGCCAAGTCCGGCACGGTGAAGGTGTCCATGCCGGTGAAGTCCGCGACGTACAACCCCAAGACCGGGCACTGAGGGAGGGATCCACCGTGACACAGGCCATCGCTCCCCGTCCCGTCCGCGGCTCGGCCGTGCGGCCGTGGACGCTGCTGGTGCTGCTCCTGGCCGTCGCCGGCGCCCTGCTGGCGGGCGCCGGGCCGGTGTCCGCGCACGCGGCGCTGACCGGCAGCGACCCGAGGCAGGGAGCGGTGGTCGACAGGGCGCCCACGCAGATCACGCTCAGCTTCTCCGAGAAGGTCGCGCTGTCCGGCGACTCGGTGCGCGTCCTCGATCCCGAGGGCAAGCGGGTCGACACGGGCGACCCCGCCGACCTGGGCGGCGCCATGTACGCCGTGAAGCTGCACGCGGGCCTGCCCGACGGCACGTTCACCGTCACCTACCAGGTGGTGTCGGCGGACAGTCACCCCGTCGCGGGCGCCTACACGTTCTCCATCGGCGCGCCCTCGCAGACCTCCGTCTCCGTCTCCGACCAGGCGGCGGGCGGCGGAGTCGTCGGCGGCCTCTACGGGTTCGCCCGCTACCTCTCGTACGCGGGCTTCGTCCTGCTGGTCGGCGGCGCGGCCTTCGTGCTGGCCTGCTGGCAGCGTGGCGCGGGCGTGCGGCCGGTGCAGCGGCTCGTGGTCGGCGGCTGGCTCGCGCTCACCGGCGCCACCCTCGCGCTGCTGCTGCTGCGCGGCGCGTACACCGGCTCGGGCAAGTTCGCCGACGTCTTCGACCTGGGCCTGCTCGGCCAGGTGCTCCAGACCAAGACGGGCGCGGCGCTGGTCTCCCGTCTGCTGCTCCTCGCGGCGGGCGCGCTGTTCATCGCGGTGCTCTTCGGGGCGTACGTGAAGGAAAGCGAGGCGGGCTCCCAGGACTCCCCGGATTCCGCGGGCGAGGCGGGCGCCGGTACCGCGGGTGGCGACGGGGCCGGGGCTCCGGCCCACGCCGACGCGGAAACGGACGCGGACGCGGACGCCGAGGCCGACGCTGCCGCGCAGCGGCGGGACCTCACCTTCGGGCTGGGGATCGGCGGCGGTGTCGTCGCGGCGGGGCTTGCCGCGTCCTGGGCGATGTCCGAGCACGCGTCGACCGGCGTCCAGCCGGGCATCGCGATGCCCGTCGACGTCCTGCACCTGCTGGCCGTCGCCGTCTGGCTGGGCGGCCTGGCGACGCTGCTCGTCGCGCTGCACCGGGCGCCCTCCGACGCCCCGATCGAGGCGGGCGCCGTCCGCCGCTTCTCCCGCGTCGCCTTCGGCAGCGTGGTCGTACTCGCGGCGACCGGGATCTACCAGTCGTGGCGCCAGGTCGGTTCCTGGCGGGCGCTCACCGACACCGGGTACGGGCAGCTGCTGCTCGTCAAGATCGGCCTGGTCGCCGTCCTGGTGGGCATCGCGTGGATCTCCCGGCGCTGGACCGCGCGGCTCCCGGAGGAGACCTCCGCGCTCACCGCCGCCCCGGTGCGCGTCCCGGCGGCGAACCACTCCGGACTCCGCCCGGCGGAGCCCGCGAGGGTGCCCGCCGGTTCCGGCGCGGAGACGGAGGCCGGGTCGGGCTCCGGTCCCGAGGCGGGGGCCGGGTCCGAGAGCGGGGCCGGGGCCGACTCGGGGTCCGGGGCCGAAGCCGGAGTCGAGTCCGGGTCCGGGTCCGCGGACTCCGTGCGGGCGGCCCAGCTCGCCCGGCAGCGCGCCGCGATGGCCACCGCGCGGGAGAAGCGCGTCCGGGACGCCGACCCGCACCGCTCGGGTCTGCGCCGCTCGGTGCTGGCCGAGGCCGCCGTCGCCGTCGCGCTGCTCGCCGTCACCACCGTGCTGACGTCCACGGAACCGGGCCGTACGGAGGAGCAGGCCAGGGTGGCCACCGCGGCCGCCGTGCAGCGGACCGGGCCGCTGACCCTCACGATCCCGTTCGACACCGGCGGCCAGGACGGCCGGGGCAGCGTGCGGCTGACCCTCGACCCGGCCCGCGTCGGCGGCAACGACCTGCACCTGTTCGCGGAGCGCCCGAACGGCAAGGCGTTCGACGTGCCCGAGGTGAAGATCGCCTTCACCCTCGGCGCGAAGGACATCGGCCCGCTGCCGGTGGTCCCCGACCGCATCGCCACCGGACACTGGACGGCGACCGGGGTGCAGATCCCCATGGCGGGAGACTGGGAGATCGCGGTGACCGTACGGACCTCCGACATCGACCAGACGACCGTCAAGAAGAACGCGAAGATCGGCTGAAGCACCATGCCTGACCAGTCCACTCCGGAAGCCCCCGCCAGGGAGGCCGCCCCCGGGGAGACGCCCGCGGCGAACGGCCCCCTCGGGGGGACGCCCGGCTCCCGTCCGGGTGCCCTCTCGCGGCGGCGGCTGCTCGGCACGGCCGGCGCCACCGGCCTCGCGCTCGGTGCGGCGGGCGGTGCCGCCGGGTACGCGGCGGCGTCCGGCGGCGAGCGGTCCACGCCGCTGACCTCGCTCGGCGCGGACACGGTGATGTTTCACGGGAAACATCAGCCCGGCATCACCACGCCCCTCCAGGCACGCGGTCACCTGGTCGCCTTCGACCTGGCCGCGGGCGCGGGCCGCAAGGAGGCGGCCGCCCTGCTGCGCCGCTGGTCGCGGACGGCCCGGCGGCTGATGGCCGGGGAGGCCGCACCCCACGACGACACCGACGTCGCCCGCGACTCGGGTCCCGCGTCCCTGACGGTCACCTTCGGCTTCGGGCACAGCTTCTTCACCCGGACGGGACTGGAGAAGCAGCGCCCGGCCGCTCTCGACCCGCTGCCCGACTTCTCCTCCGACCGGCTCGACAAGGCACGCAGCAACGGCGACCTGTGGGTGCAGATCGGCGCGAACGACTCCCTGGTCGCCTTCCACGCCCTGCGCGCGCTCCAGAAGGACGCGGGCGGCGCGGCCCGGGTCCGCTGGCAGATGAACGGCTTCAACCGCACCCCGGGGGCCACCGCCCAGCAGGGTCTGACCGCGCGCAACCTGATGGGCCAGGTCGACGGCACCCGCAACCCGAAGCCGTCCGAGCCCGACTTCGACCGGCGGATCTTCGTGCCCGCCTCGGGCGACCCGGCGTGGATGGCGAACGGCTCCTACGCCGTCGTGCGCCGGATCCGGATGCTGCTCGACGACTGGGAGAAGCTGTCGGGCAAGGCCCAGGAGGACGTCATCGGACGCCGCAAGTCGGACGGGGCGCCGCTGACCGGCGGCACCGAGACGACCGAGCCGGACCTGGAGCGCACCGGCGCGGACGGCAAGCTCGTCATCCCCCTCGACGCGCACGCCCGTATCACCCGGCCCGACCAGAACGGGGGCGCGGCGATGCTGCGCAGGCCCTTCTCCTTCCACGACGGTTTCGACGCGGACGGGATGCCCGACGCGGGACTGCTCTTCATCTGCTGGCAGGCCGACCCGCTGCGCGGCTTCGTCCCGGTGCAGCGCAAGCTCGACCGGGGTGACGCGCTGTCGGCGTTCGTCCGGCACGAGTCGAGCGGGCTGTTCGCCGTGCCCGGCGGGGCCGCCGAGGGGGAGTACGTGGGGCAGCGGCTGCTGGAGTCCTGAGGACCGGGGTGGTCGGGGGTGTACGGGGTGCGGGCCGCCGCGTCCGGCGCCTGGCGGGCGCGGGAGTCGCCCGAGGTCTCTCTCCACGGCTCGGGGGCTCTCTCCACGGCTCGGGGACTCTCTCCACGGCCGGTGGCCGGGGCTGTCTCCGGGGCCGGGGTCGGGGCTTCCTGCACGGTCGGCGGGGCTCCCTTGAGCGCCGGGGGCCGGGCCGGGCCGGGCCCATTAGGGTGAGGTCATGCCAGCCAGCTACGCGTATCTCGGCCCCGAGGGCACCTTCACCGAAGTGGCACTGCGCACGCTTCCGGAGGCGGCCACCCGGGAGCTCGTCCCGATGGTCTCGGTCCCGGCGGCGCTCGACGCCGTGCGCAACGGCGAGGCGGAGGCCGCGTTCGTGCCGATCGAGAACTCGGTGGAGGGCGGCATCACGACCACCCTGGACGAACTGGTCGCGGGCACCCCGCTGATGATCTACCGCGAGGTGCTCCTCTCGATCACCTTCGCGCTGCTGGTCAGGCCGGGCACGACGCTGTCCGGGATCAAGACGGTGACGGCGCACCCCGCCGCGCAGCCGCAGGTCCGCAACTGGATGAAGGCCAACCTGCCGGACGTCCTCTGGGAATCCGCCGCCTCGAACGCCGACGGCGCGCGCCTCGTCCAGGAGGGGCGTTACGACGCGGCGTTCGCGGGCGAGTTCGCGGCGGCCACGTACGGCCTGGAGGCGCTGGAGACCGGGATCCACGACGCGGAGAACGCCCAGACCAGGTTCGTCCTGGTGGGCAGGCCCGCGCGTCCCGCGGCGCCCACCGGCGCGGACAAGACGTCGGTGGTCATCTGGCAGCGCGACGACCACCCCGGCGCCCTGTTGGAGCTGCTCCAGGAGTTCGCGGTGCGCGGCGTCAACCTGATGCTCCTGCAGTCCCGGCCCACCGGTGAGGGCATCGGCAACTACTGCTTCGCCATCGACGCCGAGGGCCATGTCTCGGACAGCCGGGTCGGCGAGGCGCTGATGGGGCTCAAGCGGGTCTGCCCGCAGATCCGCTTCCTCGGTTCGTACCCGCGTGCGGGAGTCGGCCCCGAGGACGTGCGCGCGCCTCGCCCCGGCACGTCCGACAGCGAGTTCACCGCGGCGTCGGACTGGCTGGCGCGCTGCCAGGACGGCCGCTTCTAGCGGCGTGTCGCACACGGGGCCCGACGGTCCGGTCGCCGGCCGGTCGGAAAGCCGTGCCCGGGCCGCCCGAAGGCCGGTTCACGCTGGTCCTACCAGCAGATTTGCGTTGTCCACAGAAGTTATCCACAGGTTCCCTTCTCGACCTGGGGACAAGTCGACAACGAAGCGTGACGCAGTCGACAAATCGCCCTACAGCCCCCAAGAGTGTCCACAGCCCCTCAGGTCACCCTTCGCTCACCCGTTTCCGTCGATCAATCCCTTAGGGCGAACCATTTCCACTCGAAAGTGGGTGGTGAGACGGTTTGACTGAGCAATTCCCCGCCCGCCATGCGGCTTTCGGAACGATCACTCGCGAAGTCCACAGATCTTCCGCACAGCCTGTGGATAACTTTTCGCGACCGGGAATCCTGTGGACAACCCGGCCGCCAAATCCCCGTCACCGCAACGGAATCCGGTCAACCACCCGGCGAGCCCTTGCCCCCTTTCAGGGAGTACGACCGCTTTTATTGACGGTCGTCGAAGATCAATTCCGGTCGCCCCGCAGGCCATTACGGGCCACTCCCGTGATCATTTCCCGGTCCCGCGCATTCACCGAACGAATCGCCCAAACCACCCAAAACTGGCACGCGGGAATATCGAGTCGTGAGCGCTGAGCGCACACCGGTAGCCTTGAGGGGTGATTGACCTTCGCCTGCTCCGTGAGGACCCCGACCGTGTGCGTGCGTCGCAGCGCGCCCGTGGAGAGGACGTCGCGCTCGTCGACGCCCTCCTCTCCGCCGACGAGCGGCGCAGGTCGTCCGGCCTCCGCTTCGACGAGCTGCGTTCCGAGCAGAAGGCGCTCGGCAAACTGATCCCCAAGGCCTCGGGTGACGAGAAGGCCGAGCTGCTGAAGAAGGCCGGCCAGCTGGCCGCCGACGTCAAGAGCGCGGACGCCGAGCAGCACGAGGCGGACGAGGAGACGAAGGCCCTGCTGCTCCGGCTGGGCAACCTCGTCCACCCGGACGTGCCCGTCGGCGGCGAGGAGGACTTCGTCGTCCTGGAGACGCACGGCACCATCCGCGACTTCGGCGCCGAGGGCTTCGAGCCCAAGGACCACCTCGAACTCGGCGAGGCGCTCGGCGCCATCGACGTCGAGCGGGGCGCCAAGGTGTCCGGCTCGCGCTTCTACTACCTGACGGGTGTCGGCGCGCTGCTGGAGCTCGCCCTCGTCAACGCGGCGATCGCCCAGGCCACCGAGGCCGGCTTCGTCCCGATGCTGACCCCGGCGCTGGTCCGCCCGCGCGCCATGGAGGGCACCGGCTTCCTCGGCCAGGCCGCGGAGAACGTGTACCACCTGGAGAAGGACGACTACTACCTGGTCGGCACCTCCGAGGTCCCGCTCGCGGCGTACCACATGGACGAGATCCTCGACGCCGACAAGCTGCCCCTGCGGTACGCCGGCTTCTCGCCGTGCTTCCGCCGCGAGGCCGGCACCTACGGCAAGGACACCCGCGGCATCTTCCGGGTGCACCAGTTCGACAAGGTCGAGATGTTCTCGTACGTCCACCCCGAGGACGCGGAGAGCGAGCACCGCCGGCTGCTGGAGTGGGAGAAGCAGTGGCTCACCGGCCTCGAACTGCCCTTCCAGGTGATCGACGTCGCCTCCGGTGACCTGGGCTCCTCGGCCTCGCGCAAGTTCGACTGCGAGGCGTGGATCCCGACCCAGGGCAAGTACCGCGAGCTGACCTCGGCCTCGAACTGCGACGGTTTCCAGGCCCGCCGCCTGTCGGTGCGCATGCGCGACGGCAAGAAGGTCCAGCCGCTGGCCACGCTGAACGGCACCCTGTGCGCCGTACCGCGCACGATCGTGGCGATCCTGGAGAACCACCAGCTGGCCGACGGCTCGGTGCGGGTGCCCGAGGTGCTGCGCCCGTACCTGGGCGGCCGTGAGGTCCTGGAGCCGATCGCCAAGTGAGCTACGCCACCGGGCCGTTCCCCTACAAGCTCGTCGCCACCGACCTCGACGGGACGCTGCTGCGGCCCGACGACACGGTCTCGGCGCGCACGCGCGAGGCGCTCGCCGCGGTCACCGCGGCGGGCGCGGCGCACATCGTCGTCACCGGCCGCGCGGTGCCCTGGACGCGGCACATCCTCGACGAGCTCGGCTACGAGGGGCTGGCGGTGTGCGGGCAGGGGGCGCAGGTCTACCACGCCGGGGAGCACCGGCTGCTGACCTCGGTGACGCTGGACCGGCAGCTGGCCGGGCTGGCCCTCGCCAAGATCGAGGCCGAGGTCGGCCCGCTGCTCCTCGCGGCGAGCCGTGACGGTCTGGACGGCGAGGTGCTGGTCGGCCCCGGTTACCGGGTGCACGAGGGCCCGCTGCCGTACGTGCCCATCAAGGACGCCGACGACCTCTGGTCGGCGCCGCTGAACAAGGTGTACGTCCAGCACCCGACCCTCTCCGACGACGAGCTGGCCGAGGTGGCCTCCCGGATCGCCGGCGGTCTGGTCGGGGTCACCATGGCGGGCGCGGGCATCGTGGAGCTTCTCCCGCTCGGCCTGTCCAAGGCCACGGGGCTGTCGCTGGCGGCCCGCCGGCTGCGTATGAAGGCCGCGGACACGATCGCCTTCGGCGACATGCCGAACGACGTCCCCATGTTCGCGTGGTCGGCGTACGGGGTGGCCATGGCCAACGCGCACGCCGAACTCAAGGCCGTGGCCGACGAGGTGACGTCCTCGAACGAGGAGGACGGGATCGCCGTCGTGCTGGAGCGGTTGCTCGGTTAGCACCTGGCGTTCGCAGCACGCCGGCGTCGAGCGGATGGTGCGTCGTGCGGAGGATGCGCGGATCGAACGCGCGCGGGGGACGACCCCGACCACGGCTTAGCAAGCCGGTGCCTTGCCTCTCGGCCAATCCTCCGGGTGGGCGGCCCGCGCGGAGATCACGCGCTCGAAGCGGCCGCCCCGGGCAGCTCACGTGCGGAGCGGACTCGACGGAGGTGACTACTCCGGAGACCGCCGCGGGCTGCCCTGCGGGGAACTCGACGTACTGCCCCTGAATGGCATGGTCGCGCTCCTCTCCCAGGACCCGGCGCCGGCCCGAACCGGCTGCGTGGACACCACCACTGTGCCCGGGCGCCGACGTGGACGCCACCGATTAACGGGCGGGCGGAGACCCGCGCGGGACCGGCGTCACGGGACGGACGGCGGCGAACCGGCAACGCCTCTCAGCGTCGTCGCCACCTGCGCCGGCGGCCCTTGCCGAAGAACCACCCCGCGGGCGGCTCGTCGGACCGCCAGGGCTGGGGGTCGGGGCCCCCGTCACGCCAACGGGCGGCCAGCATCCGCGCCCGCGCGGACGGCTCCGCCGCCTCCGCGGAGCGTATGAAGTCCTCGTCGAGCACGAGGCCGTCGAAGACGTCCCCGGCCTCCTCGCGACCGTCGCCGTGCGATTCCTCCGCCATCCCCGTCCTCCTGTCCGAGCGTGCTCCCGCCCCGTGTTCTCAGGCCCGGTGGAGCCGGCGCCCAAGCGAGAAGGGGGCTCCACGCGCGTGCGTGGAGCCCTCTTTTTCACTCCTCCCCGGCCAGCTTCAGCGTCCGCAGCTTCTGGCCCGCGTACCAGGTGGCGAGCACCGTGACCGCGACCAGCAGCACCGTCGCGGTCGGCAGTCCCACGTCGGAGGTGACGAGGTCCCCGCCGGTGACCTTGTGGGCCACTGCGAGCGACCACTGCTGGACGCTGAGGGTGCGGGCCCCGGCGACGAGCGTCCCGAACAGGGCCTCCCAGACCAGCGCGTAGACCAGTCCGAAGACCACCGCGTGCCGGGTCACCGTGCCGAGCAGCAGGAAGAGCGCCGCGTACGCGATCGAGGCGACCAGCGCCGCGACCGTGTAGGCGACCGCGATCTGCTGGCCGTTGCCGTTCAGGATCAGGCCGGCGACGAAGGTCGGGACGGCGGAGAACGCCATGGTGACGGCGACGGCGACGATCAGCTTCGTGAAGATGATCGTCGGCCGCTTGACCGGCTTCGCCAGCAGATAGACCACGGAACCGTCGTCGATCTCGGGACCGATCGCGCCCGTGCCGGCGATCACGCCGATGATCGGCACCATCGTGGCGAGGGCGAAGCCGCCGAGGACGTCGGCCGCCACCTGGTCGTCGGCGCCGGTCAGCGCCCGCACGACGGTGGCGATCACGATCAGCAGGACGGGCAGGGCGGCCAGGATGAGCGCCCGGCGGCGGCCGAGCAGGGCCCTGTAGGTGAGCCGGGCGACTGTGGGGTCGTACATCTTGGCCTCCTACGCCGCGACGAGATACGAGAAGACGGATTCGAGGGACTCGTCGGACGGCGAGACCGTGAGCAGCCGGATGCCGTGCGTCCGGGCGACCTTGGGCAGCAGCACGGTGAACCGGGCGAAGTCGACCGCCTGGATGCGCAGCGCGCCCTCCGCGAGGTCCACCTCGATGCCGGACGTCGACGGGTCGGCGATCAGCGCGGCGGCGAGGGCCCGGTCGTCGCTGGAGCGCACCAGGTAGCGGTGCGGGCGGTCGGTCATCAGCCGGCGGATGCGCCGGAAGTCGCCGCTCGCGGCGTGCCGTCCGGCGACGATCACCTCGATGTGCGCGGCGAGTTGCTCGACCTCTTCGAGGATGTGGGACGAGAACAGCACCGTGCGGCCCTCGTCGCCCATGCGCCGCAGCAGGTCCATGAGCTGCATGCGCTGGCGCGGGTCCATGCCGTTGAACGGCTCGTCGAGCAGCAGCAGGGACGGGTCGTGGACGAGCGCGGACGCCATCTTCACCCGCTGCCGCATGCCCTTGGAGTACGTGGAGATCTTGCGGTCCTGCGCGTACTCCATCTCGACCGTGGCGAGGGCCCGTTCGGCGGCCTTCTTGCCCAGGCCGTGCAACTCGGCGTTGGCGACGACGAATTCGCGGCCGGTGAGGAAGTCGTACATCGCCTCCCGCTCGGGGACGATGCCGATGTGCCGGTAGATGTCCTCGTTGCGCCAGACCGGCTTCCCGTCGAGGGTGACGCTTCCGGTGGAGGGGGCGAGGAAGCCGCCCATCATGTTGATGAGGGTGGACTTCCCGGCGCCGTTGGGGCCGAGGAGGCCGGTGACGCCGGGGCCGACGGTCATCGTGATGTCGTTGACCGCCACCACGTTGCCGAACCAGCGCGAGACGTGGTCGATGTTCAGCGTGGTCACAGTCCGACCTTTCGGTAGCGGCGCATCAGCAGGCCGTAGCAGCCGGCGATGAGGCCGAGGACGACGACGAGGAAGACGACGCCCTGCCCGGACGTGGGTCCCTCGCCGCCGGGGAAGGAGGAGCTCGCGCCGAGGAACGCGGTCTGGACGCCGTCGATGAGGGTGACGGGCGAGAAGAGGCCGATCCAGGGCACGGCCGAGGCGCTGGACTGCGAGTCCGCGATGGCCTGGAGGGTGGAGACGGCGCCGTAGGAGATGGTCAGGACGGCGATCACGGCCGCGATGCCGAAGCCGCGGCGGGGGGTGACGGCCGAGACGACCAGACCGATGCCGGCGAACAGCAGGGAGAGCAGTGCCACGGATACCAGCCCCTGGCCGAATCCCTTCGTCTGGTCGGAGAAGTCGAGCTTGGCGAGCAGGGCTCCGACGTAGAGCACCAGCAGCGGCGCGGCGGTGAGCACGAACATCGCCGAGGCGAGGGCCGCGTACTTGGCGCGGACGTAGTCGGCGGTCTCGATGGGCCGCGAGAAGTACAGCGGGACGGTCTTGAAGCGCAGGTCCCGCGAGACGGACTGCGGTGCCTGGGAGGCCACGTAGAGGCCGATGACGGCCTGCATCACGATGGCGTAGCGCGTGTAGTCGAGGGGGAGGTCCTTCGCCTTGGTGGCGACGGCGACCGCGACCATGATGAGCGCGGGCACGCACATCACCACGAAGAGCAGCATCGGCAGGACCTTGGACTTGACCGAGCGGCCGAGGCCGTAGGCGCCGCGCAGGGACTGCGAGTACAGCGAGCGGCGCGCGTAGGCGCGGCCGAGGCGCGGGCCGTCGTAGTTGCGGTAGCCGATGTTGTGGATCCGGGTCTGCTCACCCTGCTGGGCGAGGGGCTGCTCAACCGCCATGGCCGACCGCTTCCTTCCGCGCGTCCTGTGCGCCGTCGCGCGCCTGCGTCCGTTCGTCGTGGAAGACCTCGGCGATGTGGTGCCTGCGCTGTTCCATGCGGACCAGTCCGAGGCCGAGGTCGGCGACGACGTCACGCACCAGGTCGTACGTCTCCTCGCCCTCGGCGGTGAGCAGCAGCACGTGGCCGGCGCCGGGCAGCCCGCTGCCCTCGTGGGTGTCCACCCCGCGCGCGTGGAGCGCGTCGCGCAGGGCGCGCGTGCCGTCCGGGTGCGCGTCGGTGTCGGTGACCTCGACGGCGAGGGTGGTGGTGATCTGGGTGAAGTCGGTGGTCGAGCTGGACCGCAGGAGCTTGCCGCCGTCGACCACGACCACGTGGTCGCAGGTGCGCTCCAGCTCGCCCAGCAGGTGCGAGGTGACCAGCACGGAGATGCCGAAGTCGGTGTGGATGCGGCGGATCAGGCCGAGCATCTCGTCGCGGCCGACCGGGTCGAGCCCGTTGGTCGGCTCGTCTAGGAAGACCAGCTGCGGGTCGTGGACGAGGGCCTGCGCGAGCTTCACGCGCTGCTTCATGCCGGTCGAGTAGCCGCCGATGGGGCGGTAGCGCTCTTCGTAGAGGCCGACGTGGCGCAGCGTGTCCGCGGTGCGCTCACGGGCGGCGGTGGGCGGCAGGCCGGACATGCGCGCCATGTGCACGACGAACTCGGTGGCCGAGACGTCGGGCGGCAGGCAGTCGTGCTCGGGCATGTACCCGACCCGCTCGCGGATCTCGGCGCCCTTGCTGACGACATCGAGTCCGAGCACCTCGGCTCGGCCCTCGGTGGCGGGGGACAGACCCAGCAGGATCTTGATCAGTGTGGACTTGCCGGCTCCATTGGCTCCGACGAGTCCGGTCACACCGGGCCCGACGTCCACGGAGAGCCGGTCAAGCGCGGTCACCCGGGGGAACCGCTTGCTCAGGCTTTCGGTCACGATCACAGTCACGTTCTCGACGGTAGTGGCGCACACCACACCGGTCGTCAGACCACGGAGCTGGATCGGCGTCAGTCTCCAGTCGTACGGGCCCGTAGGGGTCCCCCTGAAGTCGAACGCGTCCACCGTCGGGGGGAGGGAGTTGTCCACAACCGGCCGCTCGTCCACAGGCCGGGCGCCCGCCTATTGACGCAGCCTCCAACAATTGTCACATTCATCAGTGTCAAGTTACGGGCACGTAGCGCACAGCCGGACACGGGACGGACGGTGGCATGAGCTCTGCAGTGGCCTCATCGGGGGCGGCCGAACTCTCCGCGGAACTGCGGGGGTTCAGAGAGGTGCAGCGTCTGGCGTACGCGTGCGCCGAGGCGGTCGCGGCGCAGCTGAAGCCCGGCGTGACCGAGCGCGAGGCGGCGCGCATGCAGCGCGAGTGGCTGCGCGAGCGGGGGGTGCGGGACTGGTTCCACCTCCCCTTCGCCTGGTTCGGCGACCGCACGGCGTTCGTCGGCTTCCGGGTCCCGCTCCAGTTCTTCCCGACCGGCCGCCGGCTCGAAGCGGGCATGCCGTTCATCCTGGACATGGCCCCGGTGTTCAAGGGCTGCACGGCGGACATCGGCTACTCGGGCTCCCTCGGGCTGAACCCGGTGCAGGACAAGCTGCTCGCCGACCTCCGGGCGCACCGCGAGCTGATCCTGCGCGAGGTGCGCGAGCGCCGCCCGCTGCGCGAGATCTACGAGGACGTGGACCGGCTCATGGTCCGCCAGGGCTATGCCAACCGGCACCGCGCCTACCCCTTCGGCGTGATCGCCCACAAGGTGGACCGGGTGCGGGAACGCCGCTGGTCACCGCATCTGTTCGGGTTCGGGACGCAGTCCCTGAAGGGGCTGGCGGGCGACGCGCTGCGCGGCCACCGCGACGGCTGGTCACCGCTGTGGTCGCCGTACCGCTTCTCCGACCACCCGCCGCGGCCCGGGCTGTGGGCGGTCGAGCCGCACCTCGGCTTCCGGGGCACGGGCGCCAAGTTCGAGGAGATCCTGGTGGTCACCGACTCCCGGGACCCCGAGCAGGGCGCGTTCTGGCTGGACGACGACCTGCCGCACGTGCGGCGCTGGGCGGAGGGCGTGTGATGAGCGCGCCGGACAGGGGGCTTTCGATGACGGGGCTGGACGGCGCGCGTGTGCGCCGGGTGCGGACGGGCGGGGTCGAGCTGTGCGTCGCCGAGCTGGGTGACGAGACCCGGCCGACGGTCGTGCTGGTGCACGGCTATCCCGACTCCAAGGAGGTGTGGTCCGAGGTCGCGGCCCGCCTCGCGGACCGTTTCCACGTGGTGCTCTACGACGTGCGCGGGCACGGCGCGTCGACGGCGCCGCGACCCCTGCGCGGCGGCTTCACGCTGGAGAAGCTGACGGACGACTTCCTGGCCGTCGTGGACGCGGTGAGCCCGGACGGGCCGGTGCACCTGGTGGGCCACGACTGGGGTTCGGTGCAGTCCTGGGAGTTCGTCACGGTCGCGCGCACCGAAGGCAGGATCGCGTCCTTCACCTCGATGTCGGGGCCCTCGCTCGACCACTTCGGGCACTGGATCAAGCAGCGCACGAAACGGCCGACCCCCCGCAGGGTCGGCCAGCTCCTCGGCCAGGGCGCCAAGTCCTGGTACGTGTACCTGCTGCACACGCCGGTCCTGCCCGAGCTGGCCTGGCGCGGCCCCCTGGGCAAGCGGTGGCCGAAGATCCTTCAGCGCGTGGAGAAGGTGCCCGCCGACGGCTACCCGACCGCGTCGCTGCCCACGGACGCCGCCCACGGAGCCTGGCTGTACCGGGACAACGTCCGGGCACGGCTCAGCCGGCCGCGCGAGGACGCCTACGCGCACGTGCCCGTGCAGCTCATCACGCCCCTGGGGGACGCGTTCCTCTCCGAGCGGCTCTACGACGGGCTGGAGCGGTGGGCACCCCAGCTGGTGCGCCGCACCCTCCCGGCCAAGCACTGGGTTCCGCGCACCCGTCCGGACCAGCTGGCCTCCTGGATCACGGACTTCGTCCAGGCCAACGAGGACGGCGTCCCCGCGCACGACAAGGCGGCCACCGGCCGGTACGCGCACCGGTTCGGCGGACAGCTCGTGCTCGTCACGGGCGCGGGCAGCGGCATCGGCCGGGCCACCGCGTACGCGTTCGCCGAGGCCGGCGCCCGTCTGGTGGCCGTCGACCGGGACGCCGAGGCGGCGGCCCGCACGGCGGAGATGGCCCGGCTGATCGGCTCCCCCGCCTCCTGGGCCGAGACGGTCGACGTCTCGGACGAGCAGGCCATGGAGAAGCTCGCCGAGAAGGTCGCCACCGAGTACGGCGTGGTCGACGTCCTGGTGAACAACGCGGGCATCGGGCTCTCCGGCTCCTTCTTCGACACGACCGCCGAGGACTGGAGGAAGGTCCTCGACGTCAATCTGTGGGGCGTGATCCACGGCTGCCGGCTCTTCGGGAAGCAGATGGCCGAGCGCGGGCAGGGCGGCCACATCGTCAACATCGCGTCGGCGGCGGCGTACCAGCCCTCGAAGGCGCTGCCCGCCTACAGCACCTCAAAGGCGGCGGTGCTGATGCTCAGCGAGTGCCTGCGCGCGGAGCTCGCGGGCCAGGGCATCGGCGTCTCCGCCGTCTGCCCGGGCTTCGTCAACACGAACATCACCTCCACGGCCCGCTTCGCCGGGGTCGACGCCACCGAGGAGAAGCGCCGCCAGAAGAGGACGGCACGGCTGTACGGGCTGCGCAACTACCCGCCGGAGAAGGTCGCCGACGCGATCCTGCGGGCGGTCGTGCGCGACGAGGCGGTCGTGCCGGTCACGCCCGAGGCGCGCGGCGCCCACCTGATGTCGCGTTTCGCTCCGCGGGCGCTGCGCGCGATCGCCCGGCTGGAGCCACCGCTGTGAGCGCCTCCGGGACCGACGGCACGGGCGACGGGCCGTGCGCGATCGCCCCGCGCCGGGTCTCCTTCGACTGGGAGCGGACCCCGCTGCACTGGATCCCGGGCGAGCCCACGGCGACCCATGTCATCAACGTGCTGCACCTCCTGCTGCCGGCGGGGGAGCGGTGGTTCGTGCGGGTCTTCAAGGAGGCCCTCCCCCTGGTCGGTGATCCCGGGCTCCTGAAGGACGTCAAGGGGTTCATGGGCCAGGAGGCGACCCACAGCGTGCAGCACGCGTACGTGCTGGACCATCTGGCCGCCCAGGACCTCGACACCAGCGCCTTCACGCGGCACGTCGACTTCCTCTTCGAGCGGCTGCTCGGCGAGCGCCCGCCCCTAGGGGCGCCGGTGCCCGCTGCGGAGTGGCTGCGCTTCCGGCTCTCGGTGATCGCCGCCATCGAGCAGTTCACCGCGGTCCTCGGCGACTGGGTGCTGGCCGCCGACGGACTCGACCGCGCCGGTGCCGACGAGGTCATGCTCGACCTGCTGCGCTGGCACGGAGCGGAGGAGGTCGAGCACCGCGCGGTCGCCTTCGACGTGTACCAGCACTGCGGCGGCCGGGGCCTGCCCCGGTACGCGCGCCGGGTCGCCGGCATGGCCGTCACGGCTCCGACGATGCTGTGCCTGTGGGCGTGGGGCACCGCCTGCCTCATCCGTGACGACCCCCGGCCGGCCGGCCGGCTCCGCTATTCGCTCGCCGCCCACAACAGGGCCGTGCGCAAGGGGCTGCTCCCCACCTGGCGGGAGCTCGGCGCCGCCGTGCCCCGGTATCTGCGCCGGTCGTACCATCCCTCGGGGGAGGGCTCGCTGCGTGCCGCGGTGGAGTACCTGGCGCGCTCCCCCGCGGCCCGCTCGGCGGCGGGGGCGATCGGGCGGGCGGCCCTCGCGTAGCGGCGGCGGCCCGTGCCGCACCCGGTGGCGCGGTCGCGGGGGCGGCACCGGGAGCGGTACGGACAGGCGTGGTCGCGGGGCACAACGGGGCAGTACCCAGGGCCCTTTCACGAGCGGCGGCACCCGGCGGACACCGACGGCCGTGGCACGGAGCGGCGGTCGCACGGAAAGGCAGGAAGCGTGAGCGTGAACGGCGAGCCGGCCGGCGGCGCCTACCGGATCGAGGACCTGGCGCACCTCAGCGGGGCCACGGTCCGCACGATCCGCGCCTACCAGGACCGGGGACTGCTTCCCCGCCCCGAGCGGCGGGGCCGGGCGAACGTCTACTCGGACGCGCACCTGGCCCGGCTCCGGCAGATAGCCGACCTGCTGGACCGCGGCTACACGCTGGCCTCCATCAAGGAACTCCTGGAGGCCTGGGACGCGGGCCGGGGGCTCGGCGGGGTGCTCGGACTCGTCGCGGAGGTCGACGGACCGTGGACGGACGAGGAGGCGGTGCGGATCTCCCGGGCCGAGCTGGACGAGCGGTTCGGCGGGCACCCGGACGACGCGGCCGTCGCCGACGCGGTCGAGCTGGGAGTGCTGGAGCGCGTCCCGGGCGAGAACGAGACGTACCTCGTACCCAGCCCCCAAGAACTTTCTGTAGCAGTCGAGTTGTACGCGGCGGGCGTACCCCTCTCCGCAATTGCCTCCCACCTACGGGAGTTGCGGGGCCAGGTCGAGCACATCGCCTCCCGTTTCCTGGAGTTCACCACCGAGCACGTCTTCGCGCGCTATCTGGGCGAGCACCCGCCGACCGACGCCGAAGCGACCGAGGCGGCCTCCCTCGTACGTCGGCTGCGACCGCTCGCCCAGCAGTCCGTGGACGCCGAACTGGCCCGGGCCATGCGCCTGTTCGCCACCCGCCATCTGCACCGGCACCTCGGGACCGGATCGCCTCCCGACCATCGCACCGAGACACGTGACGTGGCGATACCCGCCGACACAATGCGCGCGGTGGAAAGCCTGGTTGGCGCGGGCAACGCGGCCGCCTTCATCACCGCGGCGGCCGAACGCGAGGTGCAGAGCAGGACCTTGGACGCCCTCGCCGCAAGCCCGTTGCCGGAGAAGGGCGTTGCTGAACAGCCGTAAATAACACCGCTGTTGTCCACAGAATCGCCAATTCCCCTGTGGATAAACGTACTTGCTTGTGGATCAAACCTACCCGCCAAAATCAATCGCGTGACGCGCGTCTCTCCCGGCACTCTGGCGGGATGAACGAACCGATCGACGACAGACGCACCGTGAAGGTGTCGAAGTACCTCTCGAAACACCTGCGGCACCAGCCGGAGCGGATCGGGCTCACGCTCGGGGAGGGCGGCTGGGTCGAGATCGAGGCACTGATCGCCGCCGCCGCCGCACACGGCTTCCCCTTCAGCCGCGCCGAACTCGACCACGTGGTCGCCACGAACGACAAGCGGCGCTTCGCCGTCGAGGGCACCCGGATCCGCGCCAGCCAGGGCCACTCGGTCGAGGTCGACCTCGGGCTGCCCACGGCGACTCCGCCCGCGTACCTCTACCACGGGACCGTGACCCGCAGCCTGGACGCGATCCGCGCCGAGGGCCTGCGGCCCATGAACCGCCACGACGTGCACCTCTCCGCGGACCGCGAGACCGCCACCCGCGTCGGCGCCCGCCGGGGCCGGCCGGTCGTCCTCTCCGTCGACGCCGCCGCCATGCACCGCGACGGTCACGTCTTCCACGTCAGCGAGAACGGGGTCTGGCTCACCACCGCCGTGCCCCCGCGCTACCTGCGCTTTCCCGCACCGCACTGACCGGACCGGCGCGAGGCCGGCCGGCGGACGCCGGCACCGCCCGGCTCCGCTTAGGCTCGACGCATGAGTCTGCGTCTGAGCACCGTGATCCTGCCGTACCTCCGCTGGCACGAGGGCGGCCGCGCGGCCTGGCAGCGCGCGGAGCAGCTCGGCTTCCACACCGCCTTCACGTACGACCACCTGTCCTGGCGGACCTTCCGGGACGGTCCGTGGTTCGGCGCCGTACCGACCCTGACCGCCGCGGCCGCCGTCACCGACCGCCTGCGCCTCGGCACGCTGGTGACCTCGCCGAACTTCCGGCACCCGGTCACCCTGGCCAAGGAACTGATCTCCCTCGACGACATCTCGAACGGGCGCATCACGCTCGGCGTCGGCGCGGGCGGCACCGGCTTCGACGCCACCGCGCTGGGTCAGGAGCCCTGGAACCCGCGCGAACGCGCCGACCGCTTCGGCGAGTTCGTGCCGCTGCTCGACCGGCTGCTCACCGAGGACGGCACCGACGGCGTCACGTACGACGGCACCTTCTACTCGGCCCACGAGGCCCGGAACATCCCGGGCTGCGTCCAGCGCCCCCGGCTGCCCTTCGCGGTGGCCGCGACCGGACCGCGCGGGCTGAAGCTCGCCGCCCGGTACGGACAGGCGTGGGTGACGACGGGCGACCCGAAGCTGTACGAGACAGGCACCTCCGAACAGTCGATTCAAGCCATTCGCGGGCAGATCGAGAAGCTGGGCAGCGCCTGCGCGGAGGCCGGCCGTGACGTGACCGGACTCGACAAGCTGCTGCTGACCGGTTTCACGCCGGACCGGGGCCGGCCGCTGGAGTCCCTCGACGCGTTCGTCGACTTCGCGGGCCGGCACATGGAGCTGGGATTCACCGACATCGCGATCCACTGGCCCATCCCCGACTCGGATTTCGCGGCCGACGAGAAGGTCTTCGAGCAGATCGCCGTCGAGGCGGCCGCGCAGCTCGGCTGACCCGCCGGGCGCCGGGACGGTGGCCCGCCGGTGGTGCTGGTGCCGTCCTCTCCGGCGGGGGCGGAGCGCGCGGGGACCCGCGGTACCCGCCCGCCGACAGCGGAAGGTGACGGCCCTGATGGGGACGGTAACCACTCACCTGTGCGGACCCCCGCACGAGCGTGCAGGCATATGCGGGAGAATGACGGGGTGACCTCAGCGACTCGACGGCCCGAGACCCCGGCCTCCACCGTTCCCACCCGGCTGATCGCCACGGACCTCGACGGCACCCTGCTGCGCGACGACAAGTCGGTGTCCGAGCGCACGATCGCCGCCCTCGCCGCCGCCGAGCAGGCCGGCATCGAGGTCTTCTTCGTCACCGGGCGCCCCGCGCGCTGGATGGACGTCGTCAGCGACCACGTCCACGGCCACGGCCTGGCGATCTGCGGCAACGGCGCCGCCGTGGTCGACCTGCACGGCGGCCCCGGCACCCACCGCTTCGTCAAGGTCCGCGAGCTCGAACCCCGCACCGCGCTCGACGTCGTCGAGCTGCTGCGCTCCGCGGCCCCGGGTACCGCGTGCGCCGTCGAGCGCACCTACGGCCTCCACCTGGAACCGGCGTACCCCTCGCTGCACATGGAGCCCCCGGAGACCGTCGCCCCCGCCGAGAAGCTCCTCGCACCGGACGCCCTCGACGCCGACCAGCCGGTGCTCAAGGTGCTCGCCTACCACCCGGAGATCGCTCCGGACGACTTCCTCACCCTCGCCCGCCTGGCCATCGGTGACCGCGCCAACGTCACCCGCTCCAGCCCGAGCGCCCTGCTGGAGATCAGCGGACCGGGTGTCTCCAAGGCGAGCACGCTCGCGCTGTGCTGTGCCGAGCGCGGTATCTCCCACGAGGAGGTCGTCGCCTTCGGTGACATGCCGAACGACGTGGAGATGCTGACCTGGGCGGGCCGCTCGTACGCGATGGGCAACGCGCACCCCGCCGCGATCGCCGCCGCCTCCGGACAGACGGTCGCCAACAACGAGGACGGCGTCGCGGTCGTGATCGAGCGCATTCTCGCGGGCCGGCTCTAGGGTTTTCGGCCCGCGGCGGCCGTCACGGTCCCGCGGGCCTACAGTTCCACCCCGTGCCCGGCCAGCCACGGCACGGGGTCGACGGCCGACCCCATGTCCGGCGTGATCCGCACCTCGAAGTGCACATGCGGCCCGGTCGAGTTGCCGGACGTGCCGGACTGCCCGACCCACTGCCCCGCCGCGACCCGCTCCCCCTGGTCGACGGTGACGGCCGCGAGGTGCGCGTACTGGGTGTAGTAGCCGCCCGGGTGCTCGACCACGACCTCGATGCCGAAGGGGCCGCCGCACGCCACCCGCTCGACCCGCCCCGCGCCCACCGCCCGCACCGGCGTGCCGATGGGCACCGCGAAGTCCTGCCCGGTGTGCCGGGCCGCCCAGCGCTCGCCCCCGCTGCCGAAGGCCGCGGACAGGTCGTACGTCTCCACCGGGGTGAGCCACGGGGGTTGTGCGCCGGTGTCCGGCTGGTCGAGCCGGACGGCACCGCGGCAGGAGCCCGCCGCGACCGAGGCGTCCGCCTGCCCCTGCAGCGTCGAGCGCGCCGCCTCCAGCTTCGCCTGGACGGTCCGCTTCACCTCGGCCAGCTGCCCGGTGAACTTCTCCAGGGCCTGCCACTCCGACGCGGCCTTCGCCTCGTCCGCGGCGAGCCTCGTCTCCGCCCGCCGGCTCTTGGACACCGCGTTGTTGACGGCGAGGTCCGCCTGCCACACCGCCCGCTGGCCCCGCATCAGCTCCTCGGGGCTGTCCGCGAGCAGCAGTTGCGCCGTGTACGGGAGTCCGCCGCCCTGACGGTACTGGGCCCGCGCGATCCTGCCGAGGTCCCCGTGCAGCGCCGCGATCCCCCGCCGCTCGCGTTCGAGGAGCCCGTCGGCCCGCCGCGCCCTGGCCCGCAGCTCGTCGGCCTCGCGCCGGCCCAGCTCGTAGCGCCGCGTCGCGACGGAGGCGTCCTCGTACAGGCGCGCCACCTGGGCGCTCACCTCCAGCTCCTCACCGGAGCCGCCGTCGGACGCCGCAGGCCCGGCGGTGAGGACGGCGAGCGCGCACAGCAGGGCCGGCACGAGCAGCAGGGGGCGGCGAGGTGGGCGCATGCCAGTGATCGTGTCCCGCACCGGGGCCCGCGGTCCTGTTCAGGTCGTACGCATGGGGGACCGGACGCCACGGACGGGCCATCCGGTTCGGCCGAACAGGGACCTGGCTCGGGCGTGTCGCGTCCGCCGGCGGCGGGAGCTGCTACGGGACCTCAGTGGGGCGCCTCCCACACCACCGTCGTGCCCCCGCCGTTCGCGCCGATCCCGGGTCCGTACCGGCTGTCGCCGCCCAGCGACTCGGCGCGGCGCTTGAGGTTCAGCAGTCCGCTGCGCCGGCCGCGCTCGGGGATGCCGACGCCGTCGTCGGCGACCGTGAGCCGTACGCCCGGCCGGCCGTCCGGCAGGACGGCCGCCGCGTCGACGGTGACGTCGATCCGGGAGGCACCGGCGTGCCGGAAGGCGTTGGAGAGGGTCTCGCGCAGGGCGGCGATGAGGTTCTTGCCGGTGAGTTCGCCGACCACCGTGTCGACCGGGCCCACGAAGTGGTGCGCGGGCCTGAAGCCGAGGGGGACGGCGGCCATGTTGATCTCGCGCAGGACCCGGGTCC
The DNA here is from genome assembly GCF_053611025.1 of Streptomyces sp. NPDC054842. Lineage (NCBI taxonomy): Bacteria > Bacillati > Actinomycetota > Actinomycetes > Kitasatosporales > Streptomycetaceae > Streptomyces > Streptomyces sp. NPDC054842. The sequence goes on along the minus strand of NZ_JBSGZN010000006.1, from coordinate 48,008 downwards.
GCAGCCCGGACGGCTCCTCGGCAGGCCCCCCTTGCAGCGCGAAGATGGCGGTGCGGATCTCCTGGATGGTGACGTCGAGTTCGTCGACCGCCTTGCCGACACCCTGCCGCACCTCGGGCACGACGGAACGCCTCTGCGCGCTCTCCAGCATCATCCCGGTGGCGAACAGCCGCTGGATGACGAGGTCGTGCAGGTCGCGGGCGATCCGGTCGCGGTCCTCGTACACCGCGAGCCGCTCCCTGTCCCGCTGCGCCTCGGCCATCGTCAGGGCGAGCGCCGCCTGCGAGGCGAACTGCGCCGCCAGGGTGCGCTCGGACTCCGTGAACGGGCGGGCGCCCCGTCCGCGCGGGGTGACCAGGGCGCCGAGGACACGGCCGCCGCTCTGCAGGGGCAGCATCATGACCGGCCCGTACCCGCGGGCCAGGTCGGTGAGCATCCGCGGGTCGGCGGCCGCGTCCTCGACGAACACGGGACGGCCCGCCAGGACTTCGGCGCCGATCTCGCTCTGCGGCGGGACGACGACTCCGAGCGCCTCGGAGGGCCGGTCCGAGGCGACGGCGACGATCTCCAGGCCGCCCTCGTCCGCCGGCAGCAGCACGAGCCCCGCAGCGGAGCCGGAGAGCCGCCGGGCCTGTTCGGCGACGACCTGGAGCGAGGCCTCGGTGCCGTCGCCGGAGAGCAGCGCGGTGGTGACCGCCACCGAGCCGTCGATCCAGCGTTCGCGCTGCTGGGCGGCCTCGTACAGCCGGGCGTTGCCGACGGCGATGCCCGCCTCCGTGGCCAGCACCCGCAGCATGTGGAGGTCGTCCTCGCCGAACGGGCCCCCGCCGTGCTTCTCGGTCACGTACAGATTGCCGAAGATCTCCCCCTGCACCCGGACGGGAACGCCGAGAAAGCTGCGCATCGGGGGGTGGTGCTCCGGGAACCCGCAGCACCGCGGATCGCCGGTCAGCTCGGCGAGGCGCACGGCCTCCGGTTCGTGGATGAGCGCGCCGAGCAGCCCCCGGTGCCCGTCGGGCAGCCGGCCGATACGGCGGGCGGCCTCCGCGTCGACCCCGTGGTGGACGAAGTCCGCGAGGCCCTCGCCGTCCTCGGAGACGACCCCGATGGCCGCGTAGCGCGCGTCGGTCAGTTCGGCCGCGGTCTCGCAGATCCGGTCCAGCGTGGAGTGCAGTTCGAGGCCGGAACCGACGGACCGCATCGCCTTCAGGAGCTGCGGTACGCGCGCCGTCAGCTCCGCGGAGAGACCTCGTAGGCTCCGGGACGTCCGGGGCACCGCGCCCGGACCGGAACGCGGTTCGGGCGAGGTGCGGGCTGCTGACATGCCTTGAGGGTAGTTAGTCCGATTTGCAAGGGAAAGTCGAGATGTGCCGGGCGGTCCGGCCCCGGCCGCCGAACGCAGCCCGATACCGTCCCTCAGCCTGCGGCACCCACGAGCGCCTCGCTCTCGGACTCCCGCCGCCGCATCTCCCGCAGGGGACCGTCCACCGCGGCCAGCTCGGCGTACGGTCCGCGCTGCACCACACGCCCCTCCGCCAGCACGATCACCTCGTCCACCGCGTCGAGCCCGGCCAGCCGGTGCGTGATCAGCACGGTCGTACGGCCCTCGGTGGCGGCGAGCAGATCCGCGGTGAGGGCGTCCGCCGTCGGGAGATCGAGGTGCTCCGCGGGCTCGTCGAGGACGAGGACGGGGAAGTCGGCCAGCAGGGCCCGTGCCAGCGCGAGCCGCTGCCGCTGCCCGCCGGACAGCCGGGCCCCGTGCTCCCCGATCAGCGTGTCGAGCCCGTCGGGCAGGGCGTCCGCCCAGTCGAGGAGCCGAGCCCGGGCGAGTGCGTCCCGGAGTTCGCCCTCGGTGGCGTCCTTCCGGGCCAGCAGCAGGTTCTCGCGAACGGAGCTGTCGAAGAGGTGCGCGTCCTGGGCGCACAGACCGACGAGCCGCCGTACGTCGTCCCCGTCCAGCGCGCGGGCGTCCACACCACCGAGCGTGTACGTGCCCGACGCCGGGTCCAGGAAGCGCAGCAGCACCTGCGCCAGCGTCGTCTTCCCGGCACCGGAGGTGCCGACCACGGCGACCCTGCGTCCCCGGTCGAGAGTGAGGTCGAGCCCGGCGAGCGCGTCCCGGTCCCGGCCGGCGTGACGGGCCGTGAGGTCCCGCACGCGCAGCGGGAACGGCGACGCGGGCGCGGAGCGCGGCAGCTCCGGTTCCCGTACGGGCTCGGGTGCGTCCAGGACCTCGTACACGCGCTCCGCGCTCCTGCGGACCCGCTGGCGGTACTGGACGGCGAGCGGCAGTCCCAGCACGGCTTCGAAGGCGGCCAGCGGGGTGAGGACCACGACGGCCATCGTCACACCGCCGAGGCGCCCGTCGGCGACGGCCTGGGCGCCGACGAGTGCGGCGGCCGTCACCGTCAGGCCGGACACGAGGGCGGTGAGACCGTCCCCGAGCGCGGTCGCCGTGGCCGCGCGGGAGGCGATGCGCGTGAGAACGGTGTCGGCGCCGCGCGCCTGGGCCGTACGCGAGGGAAGGGCACCGGCGACCGTCAGCTCGGCGGTCCCGGTGAGCAGGTCGGCCACCCGGGTCGCGAGCACACCGCGGGCGGGGGCCAGCCTGCGCTCCGCGCGCCGCGCCACGGTGCCGGTCAGCAGGGGGACCCCGACACCCGCCGTGAGCAGGCCGACGGCGAGTACCGCGCCGGCCTCGGGCAGCAGCCAGGCGGTGAAACCGACGGAGGCGGCGGACACCACCAGGGCGGCCCCGGCGGGAAGCAGCCACCGCAGCCAGTAGTCCTGGAGGGCGTCCACGTCGGCGACGAGCCGGGACAGCAGGTCACCGCGCCGGGTGGCGCGCAGACCGGCGGGAGCCAGCCTCTCCAGGCGCCGGAACACGGCGACCCGGGTGTCGGCCAGCATGCGCAGTACCGCTTCATGGGACACGAGTCGCTCCGAGTACCGGAACACCGCGCGCCCGATGCCGAACGTCCGCGTGGCCGTCACGGCCATCATCAGGTACAGCACGGGCGGCTGCTGCGACGCCCTGGAGATGAGCCATCCCGAGGTCGCCATGAGCCCGACGGCGCTGCCGAGCGCGAGGCTGCCGAGCAGGAAGGCGAGGACGAGCCGGCCGCGCCGGGCGTCGGCCATGGCCCGCACCCGGGCGAGCACCCCGCCGCGTTCGTGACGGCCTGGCGCATCGGGGCGCTCCGGGCCCGCTGCCCCGCCCGCGTCGACGGACACCGGAGCGGTCTCGGCAGCCGCCGGCACGACGGCCGTCCGGTCGACGTCCGCGACGGAGGGTTGGGCGCCGATGGCCGACGCCCGGTGTTCGGAGGCGACGGCCTCGGAGCCCGAGTCCGTGGTCCGGGGACCGGCGACAGCGACGCCGAGGGCTGGGACCGTCGTCCGGGGCCGGGAAGGGGGGGAAGCGGGCGCCGGAACGGAAGTCCGAGGCCCTGAAGTGGCGGAAGCGGGGGTCGGAACGGAGGTCAGGGGCCCGGACACGGCGTAACCGGCGGCCTCCGGGACGGGGGACGCCTGGGGCGCCGGTTCCAGCCGCACCACCCGGTCGGCCACGCCCAGCAGCGCGGGCCGGTGGACGACGAGCAGCACCGTCCGTCCCACGGCGAGCCGCCGCACCGCCTCCACCACCTCGGCCTCCGTCGCCCCGTCCAGGGCGGCCGTCGGCTCGTCCAGGAGCAGTACCGGCCGGTCCGCCAGGAACGCCCGGGCGAGGGCGAGGCGCTGGCGCTGGCCCGCGGAGAGCCCGGCGCCGTCCTCACCGAGGACCGTGCCGACCCCGTCGGGCAGGGCCTGGACGAAAGCCAGCGCGCCCGCGTCGGCGAGGGCTCGCGTGACCGCCGCGTCGTCGGCGTCGGGACGTGCCAGGCGGACGTTCTCGGCGACGGACCCGGCGAACAGGTGGGGCCGCTGCGGCACCCACGCGATCCGCGAGCGCCATTCCGCCAGGTCGGCGGACGTGAGATCGACGCCTCCGGCCTGCACCCGGCCCGACGTCGGCCGTACGAAGCCGAGGAGCACGTTCAGGAGCGTTGACTTGCCCACACCGCTCGGCCCGACGAGGGCCACGGTCTCGCCCTGGCCGACCGTGAACGACGCGTGGGACACCGCGTCGGCCGACCGCCCGGGGTATCGCACGGACACGTCCTCGAAGCTGATCCGTCCCGCCGGGGCGACGAGCGAACCGGACGCCGGCACCGGGGTCTCCAGCACCGCGAAGATCTCCTCGGCCGCCGCCAGCCCTTCGGCGGCGGCGTGGTACTGCGCGCCCACCTGGCGCAGCGGCAGATACGCCTCGGGTGCGAGCACCAGGATGACCAGTCCCACGTACAGGTCCATCTCGCCGTGGACGAGCCGCATGCCGATGGTCACCGCGACGAGGGCGACCGAGATCGTGGCGAGGAGTTCCAGCACGAAGGACGACAGGAAGGCGATCCGCAGCGTCCGCATGGTCGCCTGCCGGTACTCACCGGTGATGCGCCGGATCGACTCGGCCTGCGCCTTCGCCCGGCCGAACACCTTCAGGGTCGGCAGTCCCGCCACCACGTCGAGGAAGTGACCCGACAGCCGGGACAGCAACTGCCACTGACGGTCCATCTGGGACCGGGTGACCCAGCCGATCAGGACCATGAACAGCGGGATCAGCGGCAGCGTGCCGACGATGATCGCCGCCGACACCCAGTCCTCCGTGACGATCCGCGCGAGCACGGCCACCGGCACCACCACCGCGAGCCCCAACTGAGGGAGGTAGCGGGAGAAGTAGTCGTCGAGGGCGTCCACTCCTCGTGTGGCGAGCGCGACGAGAGAACCCGTGCGCTGCCCGCCGAGCCATCCGGGTCCGAGCTGCGCGGCCCGCTCCAGCAGCCGGCCCCTCAACTCCGACTTCACCGACGCACTCGCCCGGTGTGCTGCCAGTTCCGTGAGCCACGAGACGAGGGCGCGGCCGATCGCGACGACCGCCAGCAGGGTCAGCGGCGTGGCCAGTTCACCGGCCGAGCGGCCGTGCTGGAAGGCGCCCACCACGATCTCGGCGATGAGCATGGCCTGTGCGATGACCAGTGCCGCCCCGGCCGCTCCCAGGCCGACGACCGCCACGAGGAAGAGGCGGGTGGCGCGGGCGTACCGGATCAGGCGCGGGTCGATCGGTTTCACGTGAAACACACCCTCGGTTCAGCGGGTGCGTTCCGGGCGGAGACGCACCCTTCGGTCCAGACGGCATGTTTCACGTGAAACATGCCCCTCGGTACGCGGACTCAGTGAGCGACGTCCGCGATGTGCTGCGTACCGATCCGCTTGCGAAACACCCAGTAGGTCCAGGACTGGTAGAGCAGGACCAGTGGCGTCGCGATCCCCGCGCACCAGGTCATGATCTTCAGCGTGTACGGACTCGACGAGGCGTTGGTGACCGTCAGGCTCCAGTCGGCGTCGAGCGAGGACGGCATGACGTTCGGGAAGAGCGTGAGGAAGAGCATGGCGACGGAGGCCACGATGGTGAGCCCCGAGAGCGCGAACCCCCAGCCCTCACGCCCCACCTTGACCGCGCCCAGGGCCGCGACCAGTGCGCCCACCGCCACCACCATGGCGACCAGGGACTTGCCGTCCCCGTTCTCCACCTGCGTCCAGAGGAGGAAGAGCAGCGCCAGCACGGCGGTCACCGCGCCGACCTGGAGCGCCAGCTTCCGTGCCCGCTCGCGGATGTCGCCGACGGTCTTGAGCCCGACGAACACCGTCCCGTGGAAGGTGAACAGCGTCAGCGTGACCAGGCCGCCCAGCAGGGAGTAGGGGTTGAGCAGGTCCCAGAGGGTGCCGACGTACTCCATGTCGGAGTCGATCTTCACCCCGCGCACGATGTTGCCGAAGGCCACGCCCCAGAGGATCGCCGGGATCAGCGAGGTCCAGAAGATCGCGGTCTCCCAGTTGCGCTGCCAGCTCTCCTCGGCCCGCTTGACGCGGTACTCGAAGGCCACGCCGCGCACGATCAGGCAGAGCAGGATCACCAGCAGCGGCAGGTAGAAGCCGGAGAAAAGGGTCGCGTACCACTCCGGGAAGGCGGCGAAGGTGGCACCGCCGGCGGTGAGCAGCCACACCTCGTTGCCGTCCCAGACCGGTCCGATCGTGTTGATCAGGACCCGCTTCTCGGCACGGTCACGGGCCAGCAGCCGGGTGAGCACACCGACCCCGAAGTCGAAGCCCTCCAGGAAGAAGTAGCCGGTCCACAGGACGGCGATGAGGACGAACCAGACGTCGTGAAGTTCCATGACTCAGCAGCTCCCTGGGCCTAGTAGGAGAAGGCCATCGGCTTGTCGGCGTCACGGGAGTCGCCGCCGATCCTGGTGGGCGGGTTGAGGTCGTTCTCGGTGAGCTCGGGCGGCCCGGCCTTGACGTACTTCACGAGCAGCCTGACCTCGATGACGGCGAGGACCGCGTACAGCGCGGTGAAGGCGATCATCGAGGTGATGACCTCACCCTGCGAGACACCGGGGGAGACGGCGTCGCGGGTCTGCATCACGCCGTAGACGACCCAGGGCTGGCGTCCCATCTCGGTGAAGATCCAGCCCCACGAGTTGGCGATCAGCGGGAAGGCCATGGTCCAGAGCGCCGCCAGCCAGTACAGCCGGGTGAACCTCGATCCGAGCGGCTTCCTCAGCAGCACCAGGTGCGGCACCTCGTCCTCGCCGGTCCGGTGGGCGGCGGGCAGCATGAACCTCTTGCGTGTGAGCCACAGTCCCAGCAGGCCGAGCGAGAAGGACGCCATGCCGAAGCCGATCATCCACCGGAAGCCCCAGTAGGCGACGGGCACGATGGGCTTGTAGTCACCCGGGCCGAACTGCTCCCGCAGTTCCTTGTTGGTGTCGTTGATACCGGGCACGTAGGACTCGAAGTCGCTGTGGGCGAGGAACGAGAGCAGTCCGGGTATCTCCAGGGCGACCTTGTTGTGCCCCTTGTCGACGTCCCCGTAGGCGAACACGGAGAACGGCGCCGGCTTCTCGCCGTCCCACAAGGCCTCGGCTGCGGCCATCTTCATCGGCTGCTGCTCGTACATGACCTTGCCGAGGGTGTCGCCGCTGATCGCGGTGAGCAGCCCGCCGACCGCGAGCGTGACCAGGCCGAGCCGCAGCGAGGTGCGCATCACCGGGATGTGCTTCTTGCGCATGAGGTGGAAGGCGGCGATGCCCACCATGAAGGCGCCACCCGTCAGGAAGGCCGCCGAGAAGCTGTGGAAGACCTGGTTGAGCGCGGTGTTCTGGGTCAGGACCCGCCAGAAGTCGGTGAGCTCGGCGCGGCCCTTCTCCTCGTTCATCCGGTAGCCGACGGGGTGCTGCATCCACGAGTTGGCCGCGAGGATGAAGTACGCCGACAGCAGCGTGCCGATGGAGACCATCCATATGCAGGCGAGGTGGATCTTCTTCGGCAGCTTGTCCCAGCCGAAGATCCACAGGCCGATGAACGTGGACTCGAAGAAGAAGGCGATCAGGGCCTCGAAGGCCAGCGGCGCACCGAAGACGTCACCGACGAAGCGCGAGTAGTCGGACCAGTTCATGCCGAACTGGAACTCCTGCACGATCCCGGTGACGACACCCATCGCGATGTTGATCAGGAAGAGCTTCCCCCAGAACTTGGTGGCCCTGAGGTACTTCTCGTTCTCCGTGCGCACCCAGGCGGTCTGCAGGCCGGCGGTCAGCGCGGCGAGCGAGATCGTCAGAGGGACGAAGAGGAAGTGGTAGACGGTGGTGATGCCGAACTGCCATCGCGCCAGTGTCTCCGGCGCCAGAGCCAATTCCACGTCGTCAGTCTCCTTACGTCACCGCCGTGGCACGGCGGCCGCTTGCCCGCTTTGTCACGCACATCGCGGAGCAAACGGGACACGCTTGTGAACGCGTTCACATTCACAAGCAATTATGACGCATGCCCGTTCGAAGCGTGAGCGGCGGGGGTCCCTAAGTGCGGGCCGGTCGGCCTCTGGCGCGAAGACGCTGGTCGGGACCCTTGGCAGGCCCTTCAACATATTGTTGAATTCGCGCATGCAGATACGGATCTCCTGGCCGGCGGGACATCTCACCGCGGCCCTCGACGACACCCCGACCGCCCGGACCCTCGTCCGGGCGCTGCCGCTCGTCTCCAGTGCCCGCACCTGGGGCGAGGAGGTCTACTTCGACACCGGGGTCGCGGTCGCCGTCGAGGGCGACGCCCGCCAGGTCGTCCCCCCGGGCACGGTCGCCTTCTGGACCGACGGCGACGCCCTCGCCCTCCCCTACGGGCCCACGCCGATCTCCCAGGGCTACGGGCTGCCCCCGGACGAGTTCGAGGGCGCATGCCGGCTCGCGAGCCCGTGCAACCTTCTCGGCCGCGTCGAGGGCGACCCGCGGGTCCTCGCGACCGTCCGGGACGGCGACCCCGTGCGCGTCGAGCTCGTGGACGGCCGGTGGTCCCCGCCGGACTCGACGAGGACCACCGGGTGAAGCGTGTGAGCCCTTCGAGGCCGCCTGCACCTGGGGATGACCCAGGACGCCCGGCCTCACCAGGGGGGCCCGCCCACTGACCGGCCGACCCGGCCCCCGTCGGGCGGGCGGTTGCCCCGCACCGACGGCCGGGAGAGCATCGGCCCCGCCGGCCCTACAGCTCCCTGCGGAACCCTTCCGCCACCTTCAGGAAGATGTCGTTCGCCTCGGCCTCGCCGATCGTCGCCCGCATGCCCTCGCCGACGAACGGCCGTACGACGACACCGGCCTGCTCGCAGGCGGCGGCGAAGTCGAGCGTGCGCTCCCCCAGCCGCAGCCACACGAAGTTGGCCTGCGTCTCGGGCACCGTCCAGCCCTGACCGCGCAGCGTCTCCACCACCCGCTGGCGCTCGCACACCAGGGCGCCGACCCGGCCGATCAGCTCGTCCTCGGCACGCAGCGAGGCGATGGCGGCCTCCTGGGCCAGCTGGCTCACGCCGAACGGCACCGCCGTCTTGCGCAGCGCGGCGGCCACGGGCTCGTGGGCGATCGCGAAGCCGACCCGCAGACCCGCCAGGCCGTACGCCTTGGAGAAGGTGCGCAGCACGCACACGTTGGGCCGCTGCCGGTAGATCTCGACGCCGTCCGGGACCTCGGGATCGCGGATGAACTCCCGGTACGCCTCGTCGAGGACCACCAGCACGTCGCTCGGCACCCGGTCCAGGAACCGCTCCAGCTCCGCCCGGCGCACCACGGTGCCCGTCGGGTTGTTGGGGTTGCAGACGAAGATCAGCCGCGTCCGGTCGGTGATCGCGTCCGCCATGGCGTCCAGGTCGTGCACGTCACCCGAGGTCAGCGGCACCCGCACCGAGGTGGCGCCGCTGATCTGCGTGATGATCGGGTACGCCTCGAAGGACCGCCAGGCGTAGACGACCTCGTCGCCCGGTCCACTCGTCGCCTGGAGCAGCTGCTGGGCGACCCCGACCGAGCCGGTGCCCGTGGCCAGGTGGGAGAGCGGCACCCCGAAGCGGTTCGACAGCTCTTCCATCAGACCCGTGCAGGCCATGTCCGGGTAGCGGTTGAAGGAACCGGCCGCCGCCGTCACGCTCTCCATCACGCCGGGCAGCGGCGGATACGGGTTCTCGTTCGACGACAGCTTGTACGCCACCGGGCCGTCGGCCGCGGCGGCCTTGCCGGGCTTGTAGGTGGGGATACCCTCCAGCTCGGCACGCAGCTTGGGGCTCGTCTCGCTCACCGCAGTCCTCCTCGCGACCACCACCGGCTCATGACCCGCCACCGGCATCCAATGCTTCTCACCTTATGAGGATTCGGCCCCGCTGCGAATGGGGCTGTGGACAGCCGCCCGCATCCGCGAGGTCATCCCCGCCCGAAGGTGTACGAGCCGCGCAAAACAGGGGGCGCATCGTCCGCTTCGACACGCGCCGGTGGCTCACTCCGTGGCGCGCATCCCCCGTGAAGGTGAGTTGAGACCTCTTCGAAACATGGCCCACTTGGCAGGCTTGTGCGTGCCGACACGTCACGTCCTGCCATTGCATCGTTCAAACGCCTGTAAATCCAAGGCAGTTGACGCTTGTGGATCATGCAGAAACGTGCCTGTCAACGAGTGCATATGCGTCCGCACTACCCCACCGCATGAGCCCTACTATCGGCTCGCCATGACAGCAGCAGGGAAGCACCAGGTGAGCCGGGCGGACACTCCCCGCCGAGGCGGTCGGCCGGGCCGGGCGGGCATCAGAGACGTGGCCGCCGCCGCCGGAGTCTCCATCACGACCGTCTCCGACGCCCTCAACGGGAAGGGCCGGCTGCCGGACGCCACCCGACGCCATGTCCGTGAGGTCGCCGACCGACTGGGTTATCGCCCGTCCGCGGCGGCCCGAACCCTCCGTACCGGAAAGTCGGGCCTCATCGGCCTGACCGTGACGACGTACGGGGATGAACCTTTCACCTTCACCGAGTTCGCCTACTTCGCCGAGATGGCCAGAGCCGCCACCTCCGCGGCCCTCGCCCGGGGCTACGCCCTGGTCATCCTGCCCGCCACCTCCCGCCACGACGTGTGGTCGAACGTCGCTCTCGACGGCACCGTGGTCATCGACCCCTCCGACCACGACCCGGTGGTCAGCGAGCTGGTCCGCCAGGGCTTACCGGTCGTCTCCGACGGCCGCCCGGCCGGCTCCCTCCCGGTGACCGCGTGGGTCGACAACGACCACGAGGCGGCCGTCCTCGGCATCCTCGACCACCTGGCCGACGCCGGCGCCCGCCGGATCGGCCTCCTCACGGGCACCACCACGGACACCTACACCCACCTCTCCACCAGCGCGTACCTGCGCTGGTGCGAACGGGTCGGCCAGGACCCGGTGTACGAGGCCTACCCCGCGCACGACCCGTGCGCGGGAGCCGTCGCCGCCGACCGGCTGCTCGCCCGGCCCGACCGTCCCGACGCCGTCTACGGCCTCTTCGACCCGAACGGCACCGACCTGCTGGCCGCGGCCCGCCGCTACGGCCTGCGCGTACCGGACGACCTCCTGCTCGTGTGCTGCAGCGAGTCCACCGTCTACGCCAGCACGGAGCCGCCCATCACGACGCTCTCCCTGAAGCCCCGACGGATCGGCACGGCCGTCGTCCAGCTCCTCATCGACGCCATCGAGGGCCTGGAATCGGACCAGCCGGTCGAACAGGTGATACCGACGGAACTGATCGTGCGCACGTCCTCCGAGCGACGTCCGCCGCGCACGACGGTCAGCCCGCCGCGGTCCCCGGAGGAGGGCTGAGTCACAGGTGGCGGGACCGGCGCCGAGTGGGAAGCACCACCCAATTGGGGCGAAAGCCGCGGTGAAACGAGGTCTTGCTCCGATTCACCACCCCTGGGTCATCACATGGCGCGATCCGCATTCCTATGATGGGCGGACGACACCGCGGGCCGCTGCGACCAGGCAGTCCGAAGCGGTGCAGATGCGGCGCGATGGTGGTGGAGGGGTCGATGACTCAGGGGGCCGGTCAGGGACCCGAGGTGGTGCGCACGGCGACACTGCGCGACTTCCGGGTTCCCGCGTACGTCCACGAGACCGGTCCGTACGCGCAGAGCTCGCCCCCCGAGGAGGGCGCGCCGCCCGCCCCGGACGCGGCGGAGTACACGCCGACCCAGCGCGATCTGCCCGTCATCAACCGGGGGGACACGCTCCAGGTCCCTGTCGACCCGGCCGCCGCGCCCGCCCCTCAGCCCGCCGAAGGACCCGGCCCGCTGTACGTCGTCGGCGACGTGCACGGCTACCTGGACCAGCTCGTCGCGGCACTCCAGGCGCAGGGGCTCGTCGACGCCGGGGGCAACTGGTGCGCCGGCACCTCCCGGCTGTGGTTCCTCGGCGACTTCACCGACCGCGGCCCGGACGGCATCGGCGTCATCGACCTCGTGATGCGGCTGTCCGCCGAGGCGGCCGCCGTCGGCGGTTACTGCAAGGCGCTCATGGGCAACCACGAGCTGCTGCTGCTCGGCGCCAAGCGGTTCGGCGACACTCCCGTCAACTCCGGTGCGGGGACGGCCACCTTCCAGGCCGCCTGGCTCCTCAACGGCGGCCAGAAGAGCGACATGGACCGCCTCCAGGACCACCATCTGCAGTGGATGGCCCGCCTGGACGCCATGGAGATCTCCGACGGGCACCTCCTCGTGCACTCCGACACCACCGCCTATCTCGACTACGGCGACTCCATCGAGGCAGTCAACGACACCGTCCGCGAGACCCTCACCCGCAACGACGCCGACGAGTGCTGGGACCTGTTCCGCAAGTTCACCAAGCGCTTCGCCTTCCGTGACGACGGCGGCGCCGAGGCGGTGCGCTCCCTCCTCGACACCTACGGCGGTGCGCGCATCGTCCACGGTCACAGCCCCATCCCGTACCTGCTGGGCGAAGTCGGCTCGGAGGACGGCGAGGACAGCGCGGGCCCCACGGTAGAGGGACCGCACGTCTACGCCGACGGACTGGCCATCGCGATGGACGGCGGAGTGACCATGGCCGGAAAGCTCCTGGTCCAGCAACTCCCCCTGGGCGGCTGAGTGCCGGGCGGGCAGGCGTCCACCGCGAAGGACCCCGCCGGTCAGAGGGCAATTTCCGGAAACCCTCTGTCATCGTGTGCCCTCGCAGCTCTACCATCGGCTTATCCGTAGCAGGCTCCCCTCCGTTTCTGCCCGACGGCTCGTCAGCGTGCGAGCCACCAGCCCTACGGAGCATCGGGGGATGCACATGAACAGCGTTCCGCAGCACCTGCTGAACGAGGACCGCCAGGACTACGAGCGGATCCTCGATGAGGCGCTGCGCTCCGCCCCACACCGCCCGGAACTGGCCGCGGTCGGCAAGCGGCTCAACCCCGAACAACTGCGCACGATGGCACTGAACGCCACGGCCCTCATCACGGCGGCCGCGGCGGCCGAATACCAGCACTACGTGACGGTCCGCGAGGAACTGCGCCGGCCCGTGTCGTCCGCCCCACCCGTCCGTGAGGAATCGGGTTCCACCGAAGCCGGTTCGGGCGCGGTCGGACTGGCCACCACCATGGGGGAGGTCGCCGAGACGGCCGGAGCCGGCGCCATGGCCGTCGTCGCGGTGCTGGCCCCCGTCCTCGCCGGGACGGCAGCGGCAATATTCCTGCTGGTCGGCTACATCCTGAAGATGCTCGACCCCGAACCGGCGTTCGCCAGGACGATCCTGACCACCGGATGGGTCTTCGGAGCGGTCACGGCCGTCGCGATCCTGGTCGCCGCGGTCGGGCTCCTGCTCACCGCACTGCGCGACGGCGGCTCCTCCCTCCAGGCCGAGGACGGCGGCGAGCTGAACGAGGAGGTGACCCTCGCGGGGGACGCCTGGCGCGAGGCCCTGCTGGAACGCGGCATCCTGCCGTTCCTCCGGGAGGCCCTCGCCGACTCGGGCACGACGGCCGTCGCCCACAAGTCCCCGGAGCCGACCAGCCGTATGCCGCATCTGGGCTACGGGCGACCGGGGTTCAGCAGCCCGGACGGGGGCCCGGCAGCGGGCCCGCGACCGAGCTACAGCAGTCCGGACTTCTCCAGCCCGGACTTCGGAGGCCCGGAGCACCAGCCGGAGTGACACCGGGCCCGACGTCCACCACGGCGGAAGCTCGCCGGTGACTCACCGGCGCTTCCGCGATGGGCGGCCGACCGGCCCGCAGTGCCGAACTGCGGACAGCCGCCCGGTCGCCCAGCCGCGTCAGTCCGCCAAAGGCAGGTAGACCCGGTTGCCCGCCGCGGCGAACTCCTTGGACTTCTGTGCCATGCCCTCCTCGATCTCCGACGCCGAGCCCCCGTGCTCACGGCGGATGTCGTGCGAGATCTTCATGGAGCAGAACTTGGGCCCGCACATCGAGCAGAAGTGCGCCGTCTTGGCGGGCTCCGCCGGCAGCGTCTCGTCGTGGAACTCCCGTGCCGTGTCCGGGTCGAGAGCCAGGTTGAACTGGTCCTCCCAGCGGAACTCGAACCGGGCGTCGGACAACGCGTCGTCCCATTCCTGCGCGCCCGGGTGCCCCTTGGCGAGGTCGGCCGCGTGAGCGGCGATCTTGTAGGTGATGACCCCGGTCTTGACGTCGTCGCGGTTGGGCAGGCCCAGGTGCTCCTTGGGCGTGACGTAACAGAGCATCGCCGTACCCCACCAGGCGATCATCGCGGCGCCGATGCCGGAGGTGATGTGGTCGTACGCCGGGGCGACGTCCGTCGTCAGCGGGCCGAGCGTATAGAACGGAGCTTCATCGCAGATCTCCTGCTGAAGGTCGATGTTCTCCTTGATCTTGTGCATCGGGACGTGCCCGGGGCCCTCGATCATCGTCTGTACGTGAAAACGCTTCGCGACCCGGTTGAGTTCCCCGAGTGTCCTCAACTCGGCGAACTGAGCGGCGTCGTTGGCATCGGCGATCGACCCGGGCCGCAGCCCGTCGCCGAGCGAGTACGTGACGTCGTAGGAGGCGAGGATCTCGCACAGTTCCTCGAAGTTCTCGTAGAGGAAGCTCTCCTTGTGGTGTGCCAGGCACCAGGCGGCCATGATCGAGCCGCCGCGCGAGACGATGCCCGTCTTACGGTTGGCGGTGAGCGGCACGTAGGGCAGGCGGACGCCCGCGTGGACCGTCATGTAGTCCACGCCCTGCTCCGCCTGTTCGATGACGGTGTCCTTGTAGATCTCCCAGGTCAGCTCCTCGGCGCGGCCGTCGACCTTCTCCAGCGCCTGGTAGAGCGGCACGGTGCCGATGGGCACGGGGGAGTTGCGCAGGACCCACTCGCGCGTGGTGTGGATGTTGCGTCCGGTGGACAGGTCCATGACCGTGTCCGCGCCCCACTGGGTGGCCCAGGTCATCTTGTCCACCTCCTCCTCGATGGAGGAAGTGACGGCGGAATTGCCGATGTTGGCGTTCACCTTCACCAGGAACCGCTTGCCGATGATCATCGGCTCGATCTCCGGGTGGTTGACGTTCGCGGGCAGCACCGCACGGCCGGCGGCGATCTCCTCACGGACGACCTCCGGGTCGACGTTCTCGCGGACCGCCACGAACTCCATCTCGGGCGTGATCTCGCCCCTGCGGGCGTACGCCAGTTGCGTGACGGCCTCTCCGGGACGACCCCGGCGCGGCTGGCGCGGCCGGCCCGGGAACACCGCGTCCAGGTTGCGCAGTCCTCCGCGCGGAGACGTGTGCTTGATGCCGTCGTCCTCGGGACGCACGGCCCGGCCCGCGTACTCCTCGGTGTCGCCGCGCGCGATGATCCAGTTCTCGCGCAGCGGCGCCAGTCCCCTGCGTACGTCGGTGTCGACGGTCGGATCGGTGTACGGGCCCGAGGTGTCGTACAGCGTGACCGACTGCCCGTTGGTGAGGTGCACCTGACGGACCGGCACCCGCAGGTCGGGGCGCGAGCCCTCGACGTACGCCTTGTGCCAGCCGATGGACTTCCCGGCCTCGCCGTTCGCGAGCGGGGCGGATGCCCCGTCCGTCTGGCTGGAGGCAGGCGTGCTTACGTCCTTGTTGGTCATGAGACCTACTCCCTACGCCGGCATTACCCGGTAACAGGTTCAGCGGTCGACGCAGCGATGTCCGTCTGCCGATGTTTCATGTGAAACATCGCTGAGACGAAGGTCAGCGCCCTCTCAGCCCGGTGCTCCGAGCTCCCGCGTGTGCAAAGGTGCCTCCACGCTAGCGTCATATCTGGCGCGGTGAACAGAGGGCCCCCTGCGTTCTTGCGATGATCGGTCGGTGACCACGATGCAGCAGCCCCCGTATCCGCCCTCCGAGCCGCCGCACGGACATGGTTCGGGCCCCGGTTCCGGCCATGGGTCCGTACCCGGGCACGGCCCCGGTGACGGCCCCCGCCGTGGACCGGGCGAAGGCGGCGGTCCCGGGCCGGGCGGTGGAATCCGCCCCGGATCAGGCGGCGGACACGGTCACGGACCGGGCGACAACCACGGTCACTCGCACAGCCATGGCCCTGCCGCTCCCGTCTCCAAGCATCTCCGCAAGGTCATCGCCGCGGTCCTGATCCCGTTCGCCGCCGCGGTCGTGGTGGGTCTGGTGGTCCTCTGGCCGGGCGGGGCGCCCTCGCACGAGCGGACCGGCGTCGGCTTCGACCGGCAGACCCAGGACGCCACGGTCACCCGGGTCGACGAGGTGGACTGCAAGTCCGTCAACGCCTCGGGGGACACACCGACCGGTGACACGTCCACCGCCGAGGGGTCCTCCGCGCAGCAGCAGGCGACGGGCGACTGCAAGAAGGCCACGATCCGGATCGACACCGGCAAGGACAAGGGCCGCACCTTCACCGAGATCGTCCAGCCCGACCAGTCACGGCAGTTGCACGAGGGCGAGGAGGTCGTGGTCGCGTACGAACCCTCCGCACCCGAGAACCTCCAGTACTCCGTCACCGACGTGAACCGGAAGCTCCCCATGGCACTCCTCGCCGGGATCTTCGCGCTGGCCGTCGTGGTGGTGGGCCGGCTGCGCGGCGTCATGGCGCTGGTCGCGCTGGCCGTGAGCTTCCTCATCCTGACGTTCTTCATCCTGCCCGCGATCCTGCAGGGCTCGAATCCGCTGCTCGTGGCGGTCGTCGGGGCGAGCGCGATCATGCTGATCGCCCTCTACATGTGCCACGGTCTCTCCGCCCGGACCTCGGTCGCGGTCGTGGGCACGCTGCTGTCCCTGCTGCTGATCGGTGTGCTCGGCTCCGGGTTCATCGACTGGGCCGCGCTGACCGGCAACGTGGACGACAACACCGGCCTGATCCACGGCCTCTATCCGTCCATCGACATGAGCGGCCTGCTGCTCGCGGGCGTCATCATCGGCTCGCTCGGCGTGCTCGACGACGTGACGGTCACCCAGACCTCCGCCGTCTGGGAACTGCACCAGGCCGACCCGACGATGGGCTGGCGGGGCTTGTACCGGGCGGGGATCAGGATCGGCCGGGACCACATCGCCTCCGTCGTCAACACCCTGGTGCTGGCGTACGCGGGCGCGGCCCTGCCTCTCCTGCTGCTGTTCTCCATCGCCCAGAGCAGCGTCGGGACGGTCGCCAACAGCGAACTGGTCGCCGAGGAGATCGTGCGCACCCTGGTCGGCTCGATCGGCCTGGTCGCTTCCGTGCCCGTGACCACCGCGCTGGCGGCCCTGGTGGTCTCGGCGGACCGCAAGGACTCCTCGGGCGCTCCGGCACCCGCGGGCGCCGCCGCTCCGCGCCTCAGGGTCCCGGCCCGCGGCGGGAAGGGCCGTCGGCGCAAGCACTGAACGGAGAGGAAGCGTTACGCCACTCGGACAGACGGTCGAGCGGATCAGCCCGCGCTCTGCTCCTCGGCCAGGATTCGGTCCAGCGCCTCGTCGAGGTGGGTGTCGAAGTCCGCGAGGGAACGCTCCTGACCCAGCGGCACCAGCTTGTCCGTCCGGTCGAGGAACGCCACGAGCGGTGCCGTCCCGGAACGGAACAGCGCGTGATCGCACCCCACCTGAAGCCGGATCAGCACCTCGCCGAACGCCTCCGGGTCCGCCGGGGTGATGTGCACGTCCCCGTCACCGCACGGTCGGCCCACCCCGTCGATCAGCAGCTCCCGGCCGAACGCCCACGTCACCGGCGCGTCACCGGGCAGGTGGAAGGTCAAACGCACGGCGAAAGGATCACTGGTCTCATAACGGAGTTCCACCGGAATGCGGAAGGAGAGCTCCTCCGAAACGAGGAAGCTCATCATCACTTCTGCCTGCACCGACTCGCGCATCGTCAACCCCGTCATTTGCCGTCGACTGGCCAGGAATCATCCTCCTGACACTGCTGGCATCTTGCTCAACGTACACGGCAGATCACAAGGAGTGAGTTTTCAGATGCTGATAGAGATCGTCAACGTTCCCAGCATCCGGCCGATCTCGGCCTGCAGCTGACGGGCCACTGGAAGCAGTCGCTCCACCTGATGGAAGGGCAGAGAAATGGCCACAGTGGCGGCAGTTGCCCCCGCCGTGATGGGCAGCGCGGCGCACACCGTCCCGAGGGCGTACTCCTGCCGTTCCGCGATCGGTTCCATCCGCCCCGCCTTTTCCAGGCGGCGCAGCAGCGTGTGTTCGTCACGCACCGTGTTCGGAGTGATGGACTGCACCGGGTAGCGGTCGAGGTGGTCCCGGCGTGCCTCCTCGTCCAGCTGGGAGAGCAGGCACTGGCCGATCGCGTGGGCGTGGCCGGTCTCCCGGAAGTCCGCCCACTCCTCCACCGCCGGGCTGCCCGGGGTGTCGGCGACGGACACCACCTCGATCTCACCGTCGCGGTAGATCGCGTAGTAGATGGGCACGCCGAGCGTCTCGCTCCACTGGGCGAGCGCGTCGTTGACCGTGCTGCGACGTTTCTGCTGCGCTCCGCTGCTGCTCAGCCGCTCGGCCGCCTCACCGAGGAAGAACAATCCCTTCTCCCGGTGCAGATAGCCCTCGTGCACCAGCGTGCGGAGCAGGTGGTAGGCCGTCGGCAGGGCGAGTCCGGCTTCACGCGCGAGTTGTTTCGCGGGAGCGCCGCTCTCACGTGCCGCCACGGCCTCCAGCAGCCGCATCGCCCGCTGGACGGAGCCGATGAGGGTCGTGTGCGGCTCCGGGGGCGCCGCCTCGGTGGGCGACGTGCGCGGCTGCACGGGCGGGACGCGCGTCCCCGCCGGTACGTTCGATCGCTGGACGGGTGGAGCGGCTGATTCTGCGGGTGCGGTGTCAACCGTGGCCAAAGGTCACTCCCGGAGCGCGAGGAGGGCCGCCCGTGCGGGGGAACACGGGAGGAGGGTGCGCCGCCCGCGGGGGTCTGCCCCGCGTCGATTCCGGACTTTAACCGCCCGCCGCCGCCCGCCGGCCGCCCCCGCGGGAAACTTCCCCCGGGCGAGGGAACCTCAGCTTCCTGTTCCCCGTTGCCCGTTACCCGCCGGAAGGACCCGCTTCGGTGTCACCAGTCGCTGCGCGACGAGGAGCTCGACATGAACTTCCGTACGACGTAGATCAGTCCGCCGACCAGCGCGACGAAGACCAGCACCTTGAAGAGCAGCCAGATCACCACGCTGACGACGCTGACTATCACGCTGCCGAAGACGACCAGGGCGATGACCGGCACCGCGACCCACTTCACCCACCACGGCATACCGTTGAAGATCTCTCGCATCGCCCCGTCCTCACCTCTTCGCCCGTCGCCCCGGGTCCGGGACTGTGCTTTCCGGGATATCGGACCTCCGGCACCTGCCGTCCGGATCTTTGACGTCCTGCTTCGATGCTAGGGCCGGGGAGGGGGCCGCCGGGGGCCCGGCACCCCTTGTCTCCCCCTGACCGGTCCCCTAGGGAACCCTGAGGCGCGGCTCAGCTCTCGGGCGGAGAGAAGACCACCAGGACCCGCAGGTCCTCGGTGATGTGGTGGAACTTGTGGGCGACGCCCGCGGGCACGTAGACGACGCTGCCCCGCCCCACCTGGGTCGTCTCCAGGCCGACGGTGATCGAGGCCCGGCCGCTGACGACGAAGTACACCTCGTCCTGCTGGTGGGGCTTCTGCGGGTCCAGCTCGCCCGCGTCGAGTGCGTACAGCCCTGCCGACATGTTCCGTTCACGCAGGAACTGCAGGTAGGCACCGTCGTTGGCGGCGCGTTCCGCCTCCAGTTCGTCCAGCCGGAATGCCTTCATCGACCTCGTCCGCTCCCGTGCGCAGCCGGCCGTGATCACGGCCGTAGTCCTGAATCGATCTCTCTGCCACGATCAGACACATGAAGAATTTCGTAGTCAAGACGATCGCCAACGCGGGAGCCCTGGCCGTCGCCGTGTGGCTGCTCGACAAGATCACTCTGACCGGCGACAGCACGGGCAGGAAGGTCGGCACGCTGGTAGTCGTCGCGCTGGTCTTCGGCCTGGTGAACTTCCTGGTCAAGCCGGTCGTGAAGGTGCTGACCTTCCCTCTGTTCATCCTCACCCTGGGCCTGATCACCCTGGTGGTCAACGCCCTGATGCTGCTGCTGACCTCGTGGCTGGCCGACAAGCTCGACCTGAGTTTCCACGTCGAGGGCTTCTGGACGGCCGTGCTGGGCGGACTGATCATCTCGGTGGTGTCCTGGGCGCTGAACGTCGTCCTGCCCGACAGCGACGACTGAGCGTCCGCGCGGGGCGCGCCGCATCGCACCGCCGTGGCGGCCCCCGGGGCGGGCGCCGCGGTCTTCGAGGGCGGGCGCCACGGTCCCGGGGCGGCGCCGATCCGGACGCCTTCAATCCGTATTGCGGACGTGTGGACGGCTTCGGCGGGTGTCCTGAGAAGGTGGATCGCGGCGGGCGCTGGTCCGCTCGCCGCGATC
Organism: Streptomyces sp. NPDC054842; assembly: GCF_053611025.1. NCBI lineage: Bacteria > Bacillati > Actinomycetota > Actinomycetes > Kitasatosporales > Streptomycetaceae > Streptomyces > Streptomyces sp. NPDC054842. Next base: position 27,721 of record NZ_JBSGZN010000006.1, on the reverse strand, counting down.
CACCAGCATGTGAAGGGACGGGCAGCATGACATCCGGGGAATTCGGTACGGAGACCGGTGACGGCACGCGCGCGGTACGGGCCGGACTGCCCGAACCCGTCAAGTACGAGCCGACCCTCCCGGGTCCCGTCTTCGCGGCGCACTTCCATCTGCCGGGCGACCCCACGGGCCCGTACACCTACGGCCGGGACGAGAACCCGACCTGGACGCTCCTGGAGCGGGCCATCGGCGAACTCGAATCGCCCACGGAGGGCGGGGTCACCACGCTCGCCTTCCCCTCCGGGATGGCCGCCATCTCGGCCGTCCTGTTCTCCCAGCTGCGCGCCGGCGACGTCGTGGTCCTGCCGGACGACGGCTACCAGGTGCTGCCGCTGGTACGCGAGCAGCTGACCGCCTACGGCATCGAGGTGCGCACCGCCCCGACCGCGGGCGACGCCCAGCTCGACGTGCTCGACGGGGCGAAGCTGCTGTGGATCGAGACCCCGTCCAACCCGGGCCTCGACGTGTGCGACGTCCGGCGGCTCGTCGCGGCCGCCCACGCGCAGGGCACCCTGGTCGCCGTCGACAACACGCTGGCGACCCCGCTCGGCCAGCGCCCGCTCGAACTGGGCGCCGACTTCTCCGTGGCCAGCGGCACCAAGATGCTCACCGGACACGGCGACGTCCTGCTCGGCTACGTGAGCGGGCGTACCGCGGAACTGATGGTCCCCGTGCGCCGCTGGCGCAAGATCGTGGGGGCGATTCCGGGCCCCATGGAGGCCTGGCTCGCGCACCGCTCGCTCGCCACTCTCCAGCTGCGGGCCGACCGGCAGAACGCCAACGCCCTCCTGATCGCCGAGGCGCTGCGCGACCGTCCCGAGGTGAGCGGTCTGCGCTACCCCGGGCTGCCCCACGACCCCTCGCACAAGGTCGCGTCCCAGCAGATGCGGCGCTTCGGATGCGTGGTCTCCTTCACGCTGCCCACGCGCGCGCGTGCCGAGCGTTTCCTCGACGCGCTGCGGCTGGTGGACGACGCGACCAGCTTCGGCGGGGTCAGGTCCACGGCCGAGCGGCGCGGCCGGTGGGGCGGGGACGCGGTGCCGGAAGGCTTCATCCGCTTCTCGGCCGGCGCCGAGGACCCGCAGGACCTCGTGGCGGACGTGCTGCGGGCGCTCGACGAGTCGGCGGAGTGACGGCCGCCTGATCTCCGGCCCGTCCACCGGCTCCGCCGGTCGGTGTCCGCCCGCACGAAGACGGTCCGAGCCTCCCCCCTCATGGCTCGGACCGTCGCGGTTCTCCGCGCGAAGACCCGCGCGCACAAGGCTAGTTGACTCTGTGTCAGTGTCCAATCACGGTAGCGACAGAGACCTATCGACTTATTTATAGTTGGGGTTCGCTCGGGGGCACTGGGAGGGGAGGGGCAGCGTGGATCTGGCCCTTCTGCGCACCTTCGTGACCGTGCACCGGGCCGGCTCCTTCACGCGTGCCGCCGCCCTGCTGGGCCTCTCGCAGCCCGCCGTGACCTCTCAGATCCGCACGCTGGAACGCCAGCTCGGCCGGCCTCTCTTCCTGCGCCAGGCCCGCGGGGTGACACCCACGACCATCGGCGACGAGCTCGCCCACAAGGCCGCCCCGCATCTGGACGCCCTGGTGGAGATCACCGCGACCGGCCTGGACGAGGACGCCCCCTCACGGACTCTGCATCTGGCGGGACCTCCGGAGTTCACCGCGGAACGGGCGCTGCCCGCCCTCACGGAGCTCACCGGTGACGACGGCCGGGGCCTGGCGCTGCGCGCCTCCTTCGGGAACGCGGAGGAGACGCTGGAGGGGCTCGCCGCCGGACATCATGATCTGGCCATCACGACGGCCCGTCCCCGGGGCGCCCTGCTCACCGCGACTGCGCTCTGCGACGAGGAGCACGTCCTGGTGGCCGCCCCGCGCTGGGCCGCCCGGATCGGCCCCGGAGAGCTTCGCTGCAAGGGCTCCCACGCCCTCGAAGCCCTTCCCGTGGTCGAGGTGCACGAGTCGCTGCCACTCGTCTCCCGGTACTGGACCTCCGTCTTCGACTCGCGGCCCGCCGCCTCGGGCACCGTCGTCGTGCCCGATCTGCGCGCCGTCCTCGCCTGCGTCGCCGCCGGAGCCGGTCTCGCGGTGCTTCCGCGCTATCTGTGCGCCGAGGCGCTGGACGCCGGAGACGTCGTGGCCCTGCACGACCCGGCGGTGCCACCGCTGCGTACCTACTTCCTCGTGGTGCGCACCGGAACGCTGGCCATGCCTCACATCGCACGGGCCTACGAGTGGCTGCTGCACGCGGCGGGGGAATGGACCTGAGCTTCCCTTCCCGCCTCGGTCCTGCCCGGTGGCGCGGTCGGCGCTGAGGACCCTTCTGACGTCTTGGCGGCCTCGCGATGTTTCACGTGGAACCAGCCGGGCCACATTTCTCCCATGACCGTTCGACCCGTGGTCAAGCGCACCGCCCGCGCCATCCTGCTCGATGGCGACGACCTGATCCTCATCAAGCGGACCAAGCCCGGCGTCGATCCCTACTGGGTCACCCCGGGCGGTGGCGTCGAGCCCGAGGACACGACCGTCGTCGACGCCCTCCACCGCGAACTCCACGAGGAACTCGGCGCCAAGATCTCCGACGTGGTCCCCTGCTTCGTCGACACGGTCGAGCACATCGGGGAGGACGGCGGCGCGACCGGCGTGAAGGTGCAGCACTTCTTCGTCTGCCACCTCGAATCCATGGACCTCGCCCAGCGTCATGGACCCGAGATGGACGAGCCGTGCGGTGAGTACGAGATCGTGTGGATCCCCTTCACCCGGGTCGGTATCGCCTCCGTCCACCTGGTCCCGCTCTCCCTGCGGCACTATCTCGACGGCAACATCGAGGGCGTACGCGCGATGCACGCCCCCGACCTCGGCTGACGCCGGTACAGCCCACCGCTTCCCGCCTCGCCGGATCAGCTGCCCGCCTCGCCGGATCAGCTGCCCGCCGCGACCAGCTCCTCCACGGAGTCGTGCCGGATGCGGTCCGAGGGGATGCCGATGTCCCGCAGTGCGTCCACTCCGCTGCGGATCATGCCGGGTGGTCCCGACAGGTAGGCGTCGTACTCGGTCCACGGCCCGTACTCGCGTACGGCGTCGGGGAGCTGCAGGTGCGCCTGCTGGTCGACGACCGGGCGCACCTGCAGCCAGGGATGGCTCCGCTGGAGGCGCAACATGGTGTCGATGTCGTACAGGTCGTGGCCGGTACGGGCGCCGTAGAAGACCTCCACCGGGCGCCGCTCCCCGTGCTCGGCGACGTCCTCCACCAGCGCCTTGATGGGCGCGATCCCGGTCCCACCGCCCAGGCACAGCAGGCCGCTCCCGGTGGTGTGGTCCACGGTCATCGTGCCGGTGGGCGGTCCGAGCCGGATGACGTCGCCGGGCCGGGCCCGGTGCACCAGCGCGTTGGACACCCAGCCGGCCGGCACGGCCTTCACGTGGAACGACAGCAGCCCGTCGGAACGCGGCGCCGAGGCGAACGAGTAGTGCCGCCAGATCCGCGGCCACCAGGGCGTCTCGACACTGGCGTACTGCCCCGCGAGAAAGGGGTAGGGCTGGTCCGGGCGGACGGTGAGCACCGCTATGTCGGAAGTCCGCAGCTCGTGCGACACGACCTCCGCGTGCCACCAGGCGGGGGCCCGCAGTTCGTCGGCGGCCGCCGCGTCGATCATGACCTGGGAGATCGTCGTGTACGCCCGTACCCAGGCCGCCTCGGTCTCCTCGTCCCAGACCGACGAGGCGTACCGGCTCAGGGCGCCGATGAGGCATTCGCCGACGGCCGGGTAGTGCTCGGGGCGCGTGCCGTACTTGCGGTGGCCCCGGCCGAGGTTCTGCAGATACGCCACCAGGACGTCGGTGTTGTCGATGTGCTCGGCCGCGGTCAGCAGCGCCCTGAGCAGACGGTCCCGCTGGGTGTCCATCGCGGCGGGGAACAGCTGCCGCAAGTCGGGGTGGCGTACGAAGAGCAGCGCGTAGAAGTACGAGGTGACCTTGTCGGCGACCGGACCGACCTCGGCCATGGTGCGCTGGATCAGCAGGGCGTCGGGAGAGGCCGTCGGTGTCGGCCGGGGTCGCTGCGCGAGTGCTTGCGGCCGTGGCGTCGCGGCGTGCACGGGAGGACTGTCCCGGCGGATCCCGGCGGGACCCGTGCCTGCCCCTGCCCGTAGGCCCTCGTGAGCGGGTCCGATGGCGGGATGCGGGGTGGAGGCGGAGGCGGCCCGGCCGGGCTCCTGCGCGTCGGCGGACGGGGCAGCGCCCGGCATCCCCGTCGGCACGGCTGCGGACGCCGCCCGGGCCTCCTGCCCTATTCGTTCCTGCCCCGGCGCGCTCTCGCCCTTCGAGGCTCTGCCGCGTGGCCGCAGCCCCGCCAGACGGTTGCCCTCCGGCGCGTCCGCCGTTTCCCCGGCGGTGGGCTCAGGCTGGGTGCGCGGCGTGAACCAGCCGCCTCCGCCTTCGGCGCCGGATGTGCCGTTGTCGGCCGGCGTAGTGGTCGGAGCGTCCATGGTGTGCCTCGCCTCGAACATCTTTCGGTCGGTCTGCGCACTTCCTCGGTCGGAAGATGCCTGCTTTCCCCCGCAGACGGCTTTCCTTTGCGTCCCCGTTCAGTCCTGCCGGTCAATACGGCCACATTCAAGCCGCGTTCCCACCCCGTACGGACAAGTAAGTCGAGAGTGTGACATTGGCCGCACGCTTTTCGCAGCGTCCCACCACCGGGCTGCTGCCGGCCGCACAGCGAGAATTACGGTGTTCGATCTCTCCGTCCCGATACGCTGCATTGGCCTGCGTTCGTGAGCCGTGAAGCCGTCCGGCAACCGGCACGAACCGGAGTCGACCCTACCGGCCGAGGACCCACAGACAAGTCCTCCCTTGAACCACCGTGAATGGCCCAAGCCGAACCGCCGATTCCCCCAATTACCTGGCGTGCCGCGCCCATTCATGGCAACCAGCAGATTCCGCGCCCATGGAGAGTGGCTGGCCAGGCCCCCACGCACTCATCGGCAATCACGGCCACGGACAGCCGGACAGCGTCGATCAGGTCCCGTCTGGCAAGAGGTCGCTGTGCGCGACGCAGTTCGTGCGGCTCACCCCGAACTCTTCACAGAGTCGGTTCGCGATCTACACCTTGGGCCTCGTCACTGCAATTCTCGTTGGCCCCACCGACTGGCCTTGCACCATGCGGAACCGCCGTGCGGGCAAGGCGCTGCCGAGACCGAAGACGTGAAGTCGGGCATGGACTCCGAGGCCAGTTCCTTCACGGAGTACGCCTGGCCGGGGTTCACCGTTCAGGCGTGGAGAACGTTTCTCGGTGTTTCACGTGAAACATCTGTCAGCACCGTGTGCGGTTCTGAGCGAGATGGCCGAAAGAGCGGCCGTCCGGACGCAAACCGGTGGACGCCGCTGGTGCCTCTAGTACAGCCTGACCTGCGTGTCGACACCTTCCCTCACCGCTCTGCCCATCCACCGACTGACGGTCCGCGATCTCACCGCCTGCGCCGACCTGTCCGAGAACCGGGGATGGCCCCGCGAAGAACACAAGTGGGGTCTCCTGCTGGCCGCGGGCACCGGCTACGGCATCCACGATCCCGAGGGGGGACTCGTCGCCGCCTGTGTCGTCACCGAGTACGGGCACCGGGACCGTCCTGATCTCGGTGCCATCGGCATGGTGCTGGTCGCCGACCGGCACGCGCGCCGGGGCGTCGGCCGCCGCTTGATGCGCCATGTCGTCGCGGAGCTGGGAACCACCCCGCTGACGCTGCACGCCACCCCGTCCGGCCGCCCGCTCTACGAGGAACTGGGGTTCAAGACCACCGGTCGCGCCGAGATGATCCGCGGCCGCTTCGTGCCGGACGGCACGGTGCCCCGGATCGCCACCCGGTCCGCCACCGCCGAGGACCTGACAACCATCGTGCGGCTCGACGAGGAGGTGTTCGGCTGCAACCGCACTCACGTGCTCACGCGGCTGCCCGCCTTCGCGGACCAGTTGCGCGTCGCGGAGGACAACGGCCGGATCATCGGCTACGCGGCCGCCTGGCCGAACATGGAGACGCACGTCATCGGTCCACTGATCGCCCGGGACACGGAGACGGCCCAGGCGCTCGTCGCCTCGCTCGCGGCGCGCACGGACCGCCCGCTGCGTACCGACATCGACGTCCGGCACGACGAACTCCTGACCTGGCTGAAGGACCACGGCCTGGTACCGGTGGCCTTCAATGACGTCATGACCTACGGCATTCCGGAGCTGCCCGGCGACTGGACACGGCGTTTCGCTCCACTGACCGTCGCAGCGGGCTGAGCATTTCTGCCAAACAGAAGCCGCCCCCGATGAGCGGGAGGCGGCTTCCGTCAGCGAGCAGTGACGTCTCAGGCGAGCGCCTGCACGGCTGCGGTCGCGAACGCGTGGTCCTGCTCGGGCGCTCCGCCGCCCACCCCGACGGCGCCGATCAGACGGCCGTCACGGTGCACAGGTACGCCGCCCGCGATGAACAGCAGTGGACGGTCCAGCGCGGTGGGCAGCGTGTGGAAGAGGCCGCCGGGCTGGACCGCGTCGACCAGGTCGGCGGTGGCGGAGTCCAGTTGGAGTGCCGTGTAGGCCTTGCGCGTGCTGGTCTCGCCGGAGATCAGCACGGCGCGGTCGTCGCGCCGGAAGGCGAGCAGGTGTCCGCCCGCGTCGAGGACGGTGACGCTGACCGTGACCCCGGCGGCCTCGGCGGCACGGCGGGCCTCCGTGACGAGGAGTTCGGCGTCGTGGATGGTCAGCGGGGCGACTGCGGCGGTCGTGGTCATGAGGAGTTCTCCTTGCGGGGTGGTTCCGGGCGCCTGTCGTGACGCGGCGCTCGTGCGGAACATGAGGGGTGGCGACTTTCGGGCCGGGAGAGCGGGGACGGCCCTGTCCCCGCGCCGGCGGAGTCCGGGTCAGTGGTGGAGAGCAGCGGGCTGTTCGGACGGGGTGGCACCCGCGACGACCGTGCTCCTGCCTCCGGCGCGACGCTCCAGACCGGCGGACAGCACCGCCAGGACGAGGGCGGCGCCGGCGAGGACGGCACCGACCCAGTTCGGGGCGGTGTAGCCGAGGCCCGCCGCGATGACGAGCCCGCCGAGCCAGGCGGACAGGGCGTTGCCGAGGTTGAAGGCGCCGATGTTCACCGCGGAGGCCAGCGTGGGGGCGCCGTGCGCCTGGTCGAGGACCCGCTTCTGAAGGGGCGGCACGGTCGCGAAGCCCAGAGCGCCGATGAGGGCGATCGTGACGGCCGCCAGGACCTTGTTGTGCGCGGTGAAGGTGAAGAGCGCGAGCACCACGGCGAGGCCGCCCAGGGACACGTACAGCATCGGCATGAGGGCGCGGTCGGCGAACTTGCCGCCGATGAGGTTGCCGCCGACCATGCCGAGGCCGAAGAGGACCAGGAGCCAGGTGACGGAGCCCTCGGCGAAGCCCGCGACGTGGGTCATCATCGGCGCGATGTAGGTGATGGCCGCGAAGACGCCGCCGAATCCGAGGACGGTCATCGCCATGGCGAGCAGCACCTGCACGTTCTTGAAGGCGGCCAGCTCGTGGCGGAGCTGTACACCCTCCGGCTTCGGCAGATCGGGCACCAGCTTGGCGATGCCCAGGAATCCGATCACGCCGAGCACGGCCACACCGGCGAAGGTGACACGCCAGCCGGCGGACTGACCGATCAGGGTGCCCAGCGGGACACCGACCACGTTGGCGATGGTGAGCCCGCTGAACATCATGGCGATGGCACCGGCCTTCTTCTCCGGGGCGACCAGCTCAGCGGCGACCACCGAGCCGATGCCGAAGAAGGCTCCGTGGGCCAGGGAGGCGACCACGCGGCCGGCCAGCATCAGCCCGAAGGCGGGGGCGACGGCGGAGAGCAGGTTGCCGAGGACGAACAGCCCCATCAGCAGCATCAGCATCCGCTTGCGGGACACCTTCGTACCGAGCGCGGTCATGATCGGGGCGCCGATCACCACGCCGAGGGCGTAGCCGGTCACCAGCAGTCCGGCGGTGGGGATGGAGACACCGAAGTCACCGGCGACCTGGGGCAGCACGCCCATGATCACGAATTCGGTCGTGCCGATACCGAAGGCCCCGATCGCGAGGGCCAGGAGCGCGAGAGGCATGCGTGGATGCACCTTCCCAGAGATTGCAGGAGCTCTTAACGTGCGTTCACAATAGTTGCAGACGCGGGCTATATGCAAACGCGGTCTATTGCGCTCGTGCTCTATCCTGGTTTCAGCCGCCCCGGGACGGAGGAGAACGCCATGACAGCGACGGACCCCGCGCTCACTGCCCTTGCCCAGGGCTGGTGCGCCCTCTCTCTGCTGCACGGGAGGATCGAGGCGCACATCGAGCGCGCCCTGCAGGCCGAGCACGACCTGAGCGCGCGGGAGTACTCACTGCTCGACGTGCTCAGCCGGCAGCACGACGGCGAGGGAGGCCACCTGCAGATGAAGCAGGTCGCCGACGCGGTCGTCCTCAGCCAGAGCGCCACCACCCGGCTGGTCACCCGGCTCGAGGACCGCGGGCTCCTCTCCCGCTACCTCTGTCCCACCGACCGCCGCGGCATCTACACGAACGTCAGCGAGGCGGGCCTCAAGCTGCTCGAAGAGGCGCGTCCGACCAACGACGCCGCTCTGCGCGAGGCGCTCGACGCGGCGGCGAAGGTTCCCGAACTGGCGCCGCTGGTCCGGGTCGTGGAGTCCGTGAGCGTCCCCGCGTAGCCCTAGGGTCTGAGCCCTCCCGTTCCTGCGGGCGGCGGCCAGGCCCGCTTAGGCTGCGGTCATGGGAGATCTTGAGATACGACCGGCCGCCGCGGACGACGTGCCCGCCATGGTCGCCATGCTCGCGGACGATCCGCTGGGAGCCCAGCGGGAGTCCCCGGACGATCTGACGCCGTACCTGGCGGCGCTGGAACGCCTCAGCGCCGATCCGAACCAACACCTGGTGGTCGCCGTGCGCGAGGGCCGCGTCGTCGGCACGCTCCAGCTCACGATCGTGCCCGGCCTCTCCCGCAGAGGTGCGACCCGGTCGATCATCGAGGGTGTACGGGTCCACGCGGACGAGCGCGGCAACGGCCTCGGAACGCAGCTGATCGAGTGGGCGATCGAGGAATCCAGGCGCCAGGACTGTCAGCTGGTGCAGCTCACCTCCGACGTCACGCGCACCGACGCGCGCCGCTTCTACGAGCGGATCGGTTTCACCGCTTCGCACGTCGGCTTCAAGCTCTCGCTCTGACCGGCCCTCCAGCGGTGAGGGCGTCCTGTTTCACGTGAAACAGGACGCCCTCACCGCGGCATCGCCTACCGGATCCCGCGCCACCCCTCGGGGTCGACGCCACCCGGCACCTGAGCCGATTCGTCGTACGGCTGACGGGTGAACACGAACGACCCGAGGTCCAGGTGGCTCACCGACCCGTCGGGCCGCCGTACGGCCCGTAGCGGCTCTCCGGCGTAGTAGCCGTCCAGCCCCGTCCATGTACCGTCACCGTTCGACCGGAAGCGCGACCGGCGGCCGTGGCTGGACAGCGGCCCCAGTGAGAGGCCCTCGTCGGCCGACAGACGCAGCGCGAAGGCCTGAGTGCCCCAGTACCACTGACCGGCCAACTCCAGTACGTCACGGTCGACTTCCGCCAGCGGCCTCCACGGTGCCGGAATGCGCGGCTCGGCCTCCGCCACCACGCGTACGAGTTCGGCCGCCAGGTTCGACACCAGCGGCCCGGAGGTGCAGTTGGCCAGCACGACCGCCGCGAGGTCGTCCTCCACGCTGACCGTCAGGTTGGCGAGGAAGCCCGGCAGGGACCCGGAATGACCGACGAGGATCCGCCCGTCACGATGCTGGATCTGCAGGCCCAGTCCGTACGCGGAACCGGCCGCCACGTCCGCGGCCTCCGCGGGAGCGGCGGGCGTACGCATCTCCCGTACGGATTCCGCACTGAGCACCCGGTCGTCACCTCGGGCGAGGAAGACGGCGAACCTGGCCAGATCCTCGGTGGTGGACCAGAGCTGCCCCGCCGGCGCCATCCGTCCGAGGTCCTCGGTGGGCTCGGGAAGCATCACGTCCGCCCACGGATGCACCGCCCAGCCGCCCGCATGCGGCGCCTGCGGACTCCCACTCGTGCGGTGCAGGCCGAGCGGTTCGAGCACCTCGCTCCGCAGCACGTCCTCCCACGGCGCACCCCGTAGCTCCTCCACCAGGGCGCCGAGCAAGGTGTAACCGGGATTCGAGTAGTGGTGCCGCCGACCGACCGGATGCCGCAGCGGCTGCTCACCCAGCACATCGGCCAGTTCGGGACGCAGCGAGCCGGGCGTACGCTCCCACCACGGAGCGGGCGACTCGGCCGCCAGCCCGCCGGTGTGCGCGAGCAGTTCGGCGATCGTGGCCTCCCCCGCGCCGGTGCCCGGCAGGTGCTTCTCCAGCGGGTCGCCGAGATCCAGCACGCCCTCGTCCCGCAGGCGCAGGACGAGAACGGCGGTGAAGGTCTTCGTGATCGAACCGATCCGGTACTGCACGTTCCCGTCCGGGCCGTGCCCCTCCACCGACGTGCGCGAACCCGTCCACACCGGTTGCCCGTCCCGTACCACCGTCGCGACCAGGGACGGGGCGCGCCCTTCGGCCTGCGCGGTGGCGATGCGGTGGAGCAGCGTTCGACGGGTGGCGGGAAGCAGCTCTTCCTGAGGCGATGTCATGCGCCCAGTCCACCCCGCCCTGCACCCCACGTCGAGCGCATTTCACCGGAGCCCCGCCGCGAACTGAAACGGCCTCCGCAGCCGACGACGGGCAGAGTCCCGGGCGGCCTCGGGCCGCCATCCGTCCGGCAAGGCCCTTGGAAGTGCGGCAGGGACCGGAGGACGTACCTCCGTACCCGTCAGGTCTGTGCCATGTCCACGAAACGGGAGTAGTGGCCCTGGAAGGCGACCGTGATGGTCGCCGTCGGGCCGTTACGGTGCTTGGCCACGATCAGGTCGGCCTCACCGGCCCGCGGCGACTCCTTCTCGTACGCGTCCTCGCGGTGCAGCAGGATGACCATGTCGGCGTCCTGCTCGATGGAGCCGGACTCACGCAGGTCCGAGACCATCGGCTTCTTGTCGGTGCGCTGCTCGGGACCACGGTTCAGCTGCGACAGCGCGATGACGGGGATCTCCAGCTCCTTGGCCAGCAGCTTGAGGTTTCGGGACATGTCCGAGACCTCCTGCTGACGGCTCTCCGCGCGCTTGGAACCACCGGCCTGCATCAGCTGGAGGTAGTCGATGACGACCAGTCGGATGTCGTTGCGCTGCTTGAGGCGGCGGCACTTGGCCCGGATCTCCATCATCGACAGGTTGGGAGAGTCGTCGATGAAGAGGGGGGCGGCCGAGACGTCCGGCATCCGGCGGGCCAGGCGGGTCCAGTCCTCGTCGGTCATCGTGCCGGAACGCATGTGGTGCAGGGCGACGCGGGCCTCGGCGGACAGCAGACGCATCGCGATCTCGTTGCGTCCCATTTCGAGCGAGAAGATGACGCTGGGCAGGTTGTTCTTGATCGACGCGGCGCGGGCGAAGTCCAGCGCGAGCGTGGACTTACCCATGGCGGGGCGGGCGGCGATGACGATCATCTGCCCCGGGTGCAGACCGTTCGTGAGCGAGTCGAAGTCCGTAAAGCCGGTGGGCACACCGGTCATCTCGCCGCTGCGCGAACCGATCGCCTCGATCTCGTCGAGCGCGCCTTCCATGATGTCGCCGAGCGGGAGGTAGTCCTCGCTGGTGCGCTGCTCGGTGACCGCGTAGATCTCGGCCTGCGCGCTGTTGACGATCTCGTCCACGTCGCCGTCGGCGGCGTATCCCATCTGCGTGATGCGCGTGCCCGCCTCCACCAGGCGGCGCAGGACGGCGCGCTCGTGGACGATTTCCGCGTAGTACTCGGCGTTGGCCGCGGTGGGGACGGTCTGGACGAGGGTGTGCAGATACGAGGCGCCGCCGACCTTGGTGATCTCGCCCCGCTTGGTGAGCTCGGCCGCGACCGTGATGGGGTCGGCCGGCTCGCCCTTCGCGTACAGATCGAGGATCGCCGTGTAGATGGTCTCGTGGGCGGGCCGGTAGAAGTCGTGGCCCTTGATGACTTCCACGACGTCGGCGATGGCGTCCTTGGACAGGAGCATGCCGCCGAGGACCGACTGCTCCGCGTCCAGGTCCTGCGGCGGGACCCTCTCGAAGGCGGAGCCGCCGCCGTCCCACTCACCGCTCTCGCGGCCGCGCTCGTGCTGCTCCTCACGGCCCCGTCCACCGTCACGGCGCTGGCGGGAGGCGGGCAGACGATCACTGGGACCGCTGTCGGCCCAGGGGTCGTCCAAGGGCTCGGAAATACTCACCGAGCCACCTCCTCCCGTCCGCCGAGCGGACCTAGCCGTGCCCCTCTTTTCTACGGCACGGCACTGACAAATAAGCGACCCAACTCCGGTTCTGACGCGTCGGTTTTGCCAGGTTTCCGAGGACGGAGGAGGGAGCGGGCGCCGCCCCACGGTAGGCCCGCGGGCACCGTCAGCCAATCTGGTTATCCACAGGCCATGTGGACGACGGCCCGGATGCTGTGGAGAACCCGGCAAAACCTGTGCACGAGCCGGTGGACAGCCCTGTGAACAAGCCCTCAGTCTTGCCACGAAAGTGGCGCTGACCTGCGGACTTCCCGTCCACCGGCTGTGCAGAAGAAAAACTTTCCCGGTCAGTCCAAGATCTCCTCGAACACTGCACGACGACACCCGTCACCCGCACCCGAGTAAGGGTTGAGAAAGGTTTGCATCTCTTACCTGTGGAAGATTAGATTGGTGCTCATGACACAGGCTCCCGCGGCACCCAGGTCCGCCCTGCGCCGGCACGACAGAGAGATCGTCGCGCTCGCCGTTCCGGCCTTCGGCGCCCTCGTCGCCGAGCCTCTCTTCGTGATGGCCGACAGTGCGATCGTGGGGCACCTCGGCACCGCCCAACTGGCCGGCCTCGGAGTCGCCTCGGCCCTCCTCATGACAGCCGTGGGCGTCTTCGTCTTCCTGGCCTACGCCACCACGGCCGCCGTCGCCCGGCGGGTGGGAGCGGGCGACCTGCGAGCGGCGGTCCGTCAGGGCATGGACGGGATCTGGCTCGCACTCCTCATCGGCGTGACCGTCATCGCCATCACGCTGCCGACGGCACCCGCCCTCGTGGAGTTCTTCGGCGCGTCGGAGACGGCCGCTCCTTACGCGGTCACCTACCTGCGGATCTCGGCGCTCGGTATCCCGGCCATGCTCATGGTGCTCGCAGCCACCGGCGTACTGCGCGGACTGCAGAACACCAGGACACCGCTCTACGTCGCCGTCGCGGGCTTCGTGGTGAACGCGGTTCTCAACGTGAGCCTGGTCTACGGCGCCGGTCTGGGCATCGCCGGCTCCGCCTGGGGCACCGTCATCGCCCAGTTCGGCATGGCGGCGAGCTACCTGTACGTCGTCGTCCGAGGTGCCCGCAAGCACGGTGCCTCGCTGCGGCCCCGCCTCGCCGGCATCCGAGCCTCCGCACAGGCCGGCGTCCCGCTCCTGGTACGCACCCTGTCGTTGCGGGCGATCCTCCTGATCTCCACCGCCGTCGCGGCGGGGCTCGGAGACGCGGACATGGCCGCGCACCAGATCATCCTCTCGCTGTGGAATCTGCTCGCCTTCGCTCTCGACGCCATCGCCATCGCCGGGCAGGCCATCATCGGCCGCTATCTCGGAGCCGAAGACGCCGAGGGGGCTCGCGACGCCTGCCGGCGGATGGTGCAGTGGGGCCTCGCCGTCGGCATCGCCCTCGCCCTGCTGGTCGTACTGGCCCGGCCGCTGTTCCTGCCACTCTTCACCAGCGATTCGGTCGTCCAGAACACCGCGTTGCCCGCACTCCTCGTGGTGGCGATCACCCAGCCGATCGCCGGCATCGTCTTCGTGCTCGACGGAGTCCTCATGGGTGCCGGGGACGGGCCGTATCTGGCAGGGGCCATGGTTCTGACACTGGCGGCCTTCGCGCCCGTCGCGCTGCTCGTGCCTGTCCTGGGCGGTGGGCTGACCGCTCTCTGGCTGGCTATGACGCTCATGATGTCGATGCGGCTGCTGACGTTGTGGCTGCGGTCCCGGTCGGGACGTTGGATCGTCACCGGCGCCACCCGCTGACCTCGCTGGTGTGTTTCACGTGAAACTGCTTGTTTCACGTGAAACCAGCCGCGGCGCTGACGCCACGGGGACAGCCGGAGCATGAAGAAGGGCCACACCCCCAGGGGTGCGGCCCTTCTCTCAGCTATGCCGAGCGCTGCACTCAGGCAGCGACAACCTCGATGTTGACCTTGGCGGCAACCTCGGGGTGAAGACGCACGGACGTCTCGTGGGCGCCCAGGGTCTTGATGGGCGAGCCCAGCTCGATGCGGCGCTTGTCGACCTCGGGGCCACCGGAAGCCTTGATCGCCGAGGCGATGTCGGCCGGGGTGACGGAGCCGAAGAGACGACCGGCGTCGCCGGAGCGGACGGCAAGGCGGACCTTGACGCCTTCGAGGCGGCCCTTGATCTCGTTGGCCTGCTCGATGGTCGCGATCTCGTGGATCTTGCGAGCGCGACGAATCTGCTCGACGTCCTTCTCGCCGCCCTTGGTCCAGCGGATCGCAAAGTTCCGCGGGATCAGGTAGTTGCGAGCGTAACCGTCCTTGACGTCGACGACGTCGCCCGCGGCACCGAGGCCGGAGACCTCGTGGGTGAGGATGATCTTCATGTTTCTGTCACCCTTCCCTTATCGCGCGGTGGAGGTGTAGGGCAGCAGCGCCATCTCACGGCTGTTCTTCACAGCCGTGGCGACGTCACGCTGGTGCTGCGTGCAGTTGCCGGTCACGCGGCGGGCACGGATCTTGCCGCGGTCGGAAATGAACTTCCGCAGCATGTTCGTGTCCTTGTAGTCCACGTACGTGACCTTGTCCTTGCAGAAAGCGCAGACCTTCTTCTTCGGCTTGCGCACAGGCGGCTTCGCCATGGTGTATCTCCTGTGTGATCAAGAAGTGGGGGTACGAACCCGCCCTTAGAAGGGGGGCTCGTCCGAGTAGCCGCCGCCGGAGCCGCCGGAGCCGCCGGAGCTTCCGCCCCAGCCGCCGCCACCGCCGCCGCCCTGGTTGCCGCCACCGGCAGGAGCGCTGGTCGCCCAGGGGTCGTCGGCGGGAGCACCGCCGCCCTGCTGACCGCCGCCGGAGCTTCCGCCCCAGCTGCCGCCCTGCTGGCCGCCGCCACCGCCGCCGCCGTAACCGCCCTGGCCGCCTCGACCGGTGGTCTTGGTGACCTTGGCCGTGGCGTTCTTCAGGCTGGCGCCGACTTCCTCGACGTCCAGCTCGTAGACCGTGCGCTTGACGCCCTCACGGTCCTCGTAGGACCGCTGCTTCAGCCGGCCCTGCACGATCACGCGCATGCCTCGCTGGAGCGACTCTGCGACGTTCTCCGCCGCCTGACGCCAGACCGAGCAGGTCAGGAACAGGCTCTCGCCGTCCTTCCACTCGTTGGTCTGACGGTCGAAGGTGCGGGGGGTGGACGCGACACGGAACTTCGCGACCGCCGCACCGGAAGGGGTGAAGCGCAGCTCGGGGTCGTCGACAAGATTGCCGACGACCGTGATGACGGTCTCGCCTGCCATGGGGGAACCTCTCGGCGGGTTTGCTGCTGGCTGCTTGGTGCTGCTACTCGGATCCCGAGATCAGCTGAGCTGGAGAGCTCAGTGGGTCTCGGGGCGGAGGACCTTGGTCCGGAGGACCGACTCGTTCAGGTTCATCTGGCGGTCGAGCTCCTTCACGACCGCAGGCTCGGCCTGCAGGTCGATGACCGAGTAGATGCCCTCGGGCTTCTTCTTGATCTCGTACGCGAGACGACGACGGCCCCAGGTGTCGACCTTCTCGACCTTTCCGTTGCCCTCACGGACGACGGAGAGGAAGTTCTCGATCAGCGGGGAGACAGCACGCTCCTCGAGATCGGGGTCGAGGATGACCATCACCTCGTAGTGACGCATGTGGAACCCACCTCCTTTGGACTCAGCGGCCACGGTCGTTCCGTGGCAGGAGGGTTGTTATGCGTGAGCAACGGTATCCGCCGCCACTGACAATGGGTTTCTCGATCGGGGATCCGAGCGGGAGTCCCTGTCGTGACGTGGCCACGGCCTGGGCAGACACCGGTGCAGAGAGTACAGAGTACCCGCACGGTGGCTTCCGGTTGAAATCCGGCCGGGGAGACCGTCAGTCTGTACACATCGGGTGTGAATGGCGCTACGATGCGCCACCTTCCGCAGGAGGTGCCCCATGGCACAGACAATGCGACCCAACATCGGCGGTTCCCTGTTCGCGACCGACGGCAAGCCCCACCCCCTCCAGGACACGCTGTTGTGGGTGACCGGCGTCCTCGGCGTCATCGCCTTCGTGACGGCGATGTTCCACAACCTCCATCTGATCAGCTCCTGGACCGGCCTGGTGGGCATCTTCACCGGGGCCTACGGCCAGTTCATCTCCGTGACCACCCGGGAGCGCTTCGGGCTGATCCTGGGGCTCGGCGCCTCGGCCTTCGGTTTCTTCCTCGGCATGGCCCACGGCGGCCTCTTCGGAGGCGTGATCAGCTGACCGGCCGGCCACCCGGCACGGGACCGGCGGCCGGCCGGTGGACAGCCGGCCGCACAGCCCGACAGCACCCCCTCGCCTCCCCGGCGGCCCGTCGGCCGGGGGCGAGGTCCCATACGGCCAATCGGGGCGCTCGCGGGGCGCAGTAGGCTTCGGCGCGAGAGCCGGAGCCCCTGTACCCATGGGGACAGACCAGCCGAGGAGCGCCCCGAATGAGCCTGACCCTGAGGACCATCAGCCGAGAGCAGCATCTGGCATACATCCAGAGCCTGCCCTCGGCCAGCCACATGCAGGTCCCCGCCTGGGCAGATGTGAAGGCGGAGTGGCGCTCCGAGAACCTCGGATGGTTCGACGACAGGACGGGCGAGATGGTCGGCGCCGGCCTCGTCCTGTACCGCCAGCTCCCGAAGATCAAGCGCTATCTCGCGTACCTGCCCGAGGGCCCGGTCATCAACTGGTTCGCCCCGAACCTCGACGACTGGCTCCAGCCGATGCTCGCGCACCTCAAGCAGCAGGGCGCCTTCTCCGTGAAGATGGGCCCGCCGGTGATCATCCGGCGCTGGGAGGCCACGTCCATCAAGGGCGGCATCCAGGACCCCGACGTGAAGCGCCTGCGCGACATCGAGGCGGACTTCATCGAGCCCCGTGCGTTCGAGGTCGCCGACAAGCTGCGCCGCATGGGCTGGCAGCAGGGCGAGGACGGCGGCGCCGGCTTCGGCGACGTGCAGCCCCGCTACGTCTTCCAGGTGCCGCTGGCGAACCGGTCCCTCGAAGAGGTCCACAAGAACTTCAACCAGCTGTGGCGCCGCAACATCAAGAAGGCCGAGAAGGCGGGCGTCGAGGTCGTCCAGGGCGGCTACCAGGACCTGGAGGAGTGGCAGCGGCTCTACGAGATCACCGCTCTGCGCGACCACTTCCGGCCCCGGCCGCTCTCGTACTTCCAGCGCATGTGGACGGCCCTCAACACCGAGGACCCCAACCGCATGCGGCTCTACTTCGCCCGGCACAACGGGGTGAACCTGTCCGCGGCCACGATGCTCGTCGTCGGCGGCCACGTCTGGTACTCCTACGGCGCCTCGGACAACATCGGCCGTGAGCACCGGCCCTCGAACGCGATGCAGTGGCGGATGCTGCGCGACTCGTACGCCCTGGGCGCGACGGTGTACGACCTGCGCGGCATCTCCGACTCGCTGGACGAGACGGACCACCTCTTCGGTCTGATCCAGTTCAAGGTGGGCACGGGCGGCCAGGCGGCCGAGTACCTCGGCGAGTGGGACTTCCCGCTCAACAAGCTGCTCCACAAGGCTCTCGACATCTACATGTCGCGTCGCTGACCCGGTCCGGTCCGCCCGCCGCGCGCGCCGTCCGGCGCGGTGTCACCACAAAGCCCCGGCGGATCCGCCACACTTTCGTTTCATCACTCTGTTTCACCGCAGCCACGAGAAAGGTTCCGGGACCGGCCATGGCGCTCACGCTCTACGTCGACACCGCGCGCTGGCGGGCACACCACAAGCACGTGCAGGAGCAGTTCCCGGGGCTCGTCCCCGTCTGCAAGGGCAACGGCTACGGCTTCGGCCACGAGCGGCTCGCCGACGAGGCCACGCGCCTCGGCTCGGACGTCCTCGCCGTCGGCACCACGTACGAGGCCGCCCGGATCAAGGACTGGTTCGGTGGCGATCTGCTGGTCCTGACGCCGTTCAGGAGGGGCGAGGAGCCCGTACCGCTGCCCGACCGTGTCATCCGCTCCGTGTCGTCGATAGACGGCGTGTACGGACTGGTGGGGGCCCGCGTCGTCATCGAGGTCATGTCCTCCATGAAGCGGCACGGTGTCAGCGAGCAGGACCTGCCGCATCTGCACTCCGCCATAGAGAACGTGCGCCTGGAGGGCTTCGCCATCCACCTGCCGCTGGACCGCACCGACGGCTCGGACGCCGTCGAGGAGGTCATCGGCTGGATGGACCGCCTGCGGGCGGCACGCCTCCCGCTGCACACCATGTTCGTCAGCCACCTCAAGGCCGAGGAACTCGCCCTGCTCCAGCAGCAGTTCCCGCAGACCCACTTCCGCGCCCGGATCGGGACGCGGCTGTGGCTGGGGGACCACGACGCGACCGAGTACCGCGGAGCCGTCCTGGACGTCACCCGCGTGTCCAAGGGCGACCGCTTCGGCTACCGGCAGCAGAAGGCGGCCTCCGACGGCTACCTGGTGGTCGTGGCGGGCGGTACGTCGCACGGGGTGGGCCTGGAGGCGCCCAAGGCCCTGCACGGCGTCATGCCGCGCGCCAAGGGCGTCGCCCGCGCGGGTCTCGCCACGGTCAACCGCAACCTCTCGCCATTCGTCTGGAGCGGCAAGCAGCGCTGGTTCGCGGAGCCGCCGCACATGCAGGTCTCGATCCTCTTCGTGCCCTCGGACGCCCCGGAGCCGAAGGTCGGCGAGGAACTGGTGGCCCATCTGCGGCACACCACCACGCAGTTCGACCGGATCGTCGAGCGCTGACCCGCTGAGGCGGACCGGAGTCCGCGCCGCCGAAGGCCGAAGGCCGTACACGGATCCCGTGTACGGCCTTTCGCATGCACTGCCGCCTGCTGTGTTCGCTCAGGGCGAACCGTCCTTCGCCGTCGCGGTGGAAGCGCCCCACGCGACCTGGGGGCCCTCGAAGTGCGCCGCGTGCCGGGGCGGATGGGCGGCCGCGCCCAGGACGAACACGTCCTGGGCGCCGTCCAGCACACCGCCCGAGGGATCGTCGTCGCCGGCCAGCCGTACGGGGTCCCGCTCCGGCATGAGGATGTCGCGCACCACCACGGCACAGATGTACAGCGTCCCGAGGAGGTGGACGGCGATGGCGGTCTGGTAGCCCTCCGTCGGCAGGCCCTTGTGGGCGTCTCCGCTGGTCGTGTACGCGAGGTACATCCAGATCCCGAGGAAGTACGCGACCTCGCAGGCCTGCCAGATGAGGAAGTCACGCCACCGCGGCCGGGCCAGCACCGCGAGGGGGACGAGCCAGAGCACGTACTGGGGCGAGTACACCTTGTTGGTCAGGATGAACGCCGCGACGATCAGGAACGCGAGCTGGGCGAAGCGGGGGCGGCGCGGGGCGGTCACCGTCAGCGCGGCCACGCCCACGCACGCCAGCAGCATCAGGACGGTGGCGAACGTGTTGATGTTGTCCGTGGTGAGCAGCGAGCTCTGCCAGCGCTGGGACAGGATCAGCCAGAAGGAACCGAAGTCGACCCCGCGCTCCTGGCTGAACGTGTAGAACTTCGACCAGCCCTCGAAGGCGAAGACCATCACCGGCAGATTCACGGCCAGCCACGCCACCGCGGCGCCGGCGAAGGCGATCCGGAACTCGCGCCACTTGTCGGCCCGCCAGCACAGCATCAGCAGCGGGCCCAGCAGCAGGACGGGATAGAGCTTGGCGGCCGTCGCGAGGCCCAGCAGGACACCGAAGGCGAGAGAGCGGCCCCGGGACCACATCAGCATGGCGGCGGCCGTCAGGGCGACGGCCAGCAGGTCCCAGTTGATGGTGGCGGTCAGGGCGAAGGCGGGAGCCAGGACGACCAGCAGGCCGTCCCAGGGGCGCCGTGCGTGGGTCCGGGAGACGCACACGGCGATGACCGCCGCGCAGATCATCAGCATCCCGGCGTTGACCATCCAGTAGAACTGCTCCTGGTGCTGGATGCTGCCGCTGCCGGGTGTGAGCCAGGAGGCGACCTCCATGAAGACGCCGGTGAGCACCGGGTACTCGAGGTAGTCCATGTCGCCGCTGAGCTTGTCGAAGTACGGGACGAGCCCGTCGGCGAACCCGCGGCCCTGATAGAGGTGCGGGATGTCCGAGTAGCACGCATGCGTGTACTGGGAGCTGGCCCCGAAGAACCAGGCACCGTCGTAGCAGGGCAGCTTCTGCACCATGCCGAGGGCGAACATGCCGATGGCGATGAGCGCGATGACCCGCACGGGGGTCCACCAGGACGTCCCCGTCAGCGCTCGCCGTCCGAGCGGGCCGCCGATCAGCTCGCTACCGTTCGCGGCGACCTCGTCCTCCCGGGTCGGGTGGACCGTCTCCGGCTCGTGGACGCTCGCTGGCGTCGTCTCTGCGCTGGGCATGCCGCACATCCTGCCGTACGTGTCCGGGAATACGCCGAGGGCCGCCGCACCTGATCGGTGCGGCGGCCCATGTTTCACGTGAAACACCACTCAGCGGACGAACGGGCCGCTATCCGCCCGGACCGCCGAAGAGGCCCCCGTTGCCGTTGCCCCTCGTGTTCCCGCTATCGCTGCTCTCCGTGGGTGAGGACGTCACGCCGCCGTCCGTACCACCGGTGTCGGTCCCGCCGGTGTCGGTCCCACCGTTGTTGTTGCAGTTCCAGTCCCACTTGCCGCAACTCTCGCTTTCCGAGGGCGTGGGCGAGGGCGAGGACTTGCTGGGCGTCGCGCTGGGCGTCGGGCTCTCCGGCCGGCTCTCGGTCGCCGAAGGAGTCGCGCTCGGAGTCGGTACGTCGTTGACGATCTGGCCGATGTCCTCCGGCGTCGGGAAGTTCTTCACCGGCTCGTCCTTGAGCGCCTCGGCCATGTAGTCGTGCCAGATCTCGGCCGGGAACGAGGCACCGTGGATCTTCTCCTGGCCACCCGTTCCGTACATCTCCAGGAACTCGCGCTTCTTGCTGCTCTCGTTGTCGTCCATCCGGTACATCGTGATCGCGGTGGAGAGCTGCGGGGTGTAGCCGACGAACCAGGCGGACTTGTTGCCGTCGGTGGTACCGGTCTTGCCGGCCACCGGACGGCCGGGGAGCTGGGCGGCCGTACCGGTGCCCTTGTCCACCACGGTCTTCAGCACGTCGGTGACGTTGTCCGCGACGGCCGTGGTGAAGGCCTGCTTGGACTTGGTCTCGTGCTGGTAGACCGTGCCGTCCTCGTTGGTGACCTTGCTGACCGAGTACGGGTCGTGCTGCTTGCCGCTGTCGGCGAAGGTGCCGTACGCCCCGGCCATGCGGATAGCGCTCGGGTCGGAGGTGCCGATCGAGAACGACGGGAAGTTGGCGCTCGCCAGACTGGTCTTGAGGATTCCCGCCTCCATGGCGGCGTCCCGGACCTTGTCCAGGCCGACGTCCATACCGAGCTGCACAAAGGCGGAGTTCGCGGAGACCCTCATCGCCTCACGGAGATCGATGTTGTAGCTCGGCGGGTTGTACGACTCGTTGCCGTCGTTCTTCTGGAGCCACTCCTTGCCGTCCTTGTCCGTCCAGACGCTGCCGTCGTACTCCTCGATCTTGAGCTTGTTCTTACCGCTGTAGAGGCTCTTCGGGGAGACGATGGTGCGCTCGTCCTGTGCCTGCTCCATGTCGCCCTCGGGATTTTTCACACCCCACGACATGGCGGCCGCGAGCACGAACGGCTTGAACGTCGAGCCCACCTGGGCACCGGTCTGGTCGGCGTTGTTGGTGAAGTGCTTGGTCGCGTCCTCACCGCCGTAGATGGCCTTGATCGCGCCCGTGTCCGGATCGACGGAGGCCCCGCCGAACTGGACGTACTTGTCCTTGTCCGGCCTCAGCTTGGGCTTGATGTTCTTCTTGCGGACGTCCTTCACGGCCTTCTCGAGATCCTTGACCTTGCCCTTGTCGAAGGTCGTGTGGATCTCGTAGCCGCCCTGCTGCAGCTTGTTGGCCGTGATTCCGGTCTTCTCGGAGTTGTTGATCAGGTACGCCTTCGCCAGGTCGACGAGGTAACCGATCTGGCCGCTGAGCTGCGCGTTGGACCGGGGATTCTGGATCTTGGGGAAGGTCTTGTACTTCTGGAGGACCGAGGCCGGCAGCCGTCCGTCGTTGACCTCCTCCTGGAGGATCCACCTCCACCGCGCCTTGGCACGCTTCCGGTTGGCCTCGGGAGTGGCCCCGACGGGATCGATCGACTCGGCACCGGCCGGGTCGTAGTACGTGGCGCCCTTCAGCACCGCGGCGAGGAAGGCGCACTCGCTCGCATTGAGGTCCTCGGCGTCCTTGTCGAAGTACGCGTGCGCGGCCGCCTGGATCCCGTACGCGTTGCGCCCGTAGTACGCGGAGTTCAAGTAGCCGGCCATGATCTTCTCCTTGGGCTCCTGGGCGCCCACCTTTATGGAGACGAACAGCTCTTTGAACTTCCGGGAGATCGTCTGCGACTGGTCGTCCAGCATCGCGTTCTTCACGTACTGCTGGGTGATGGTGGAGCCGCCCTGCGTCTGGCCGCCCTTGGCCATGTTGACGAAGGCCCGGGCGATGCCCATGGGGTCCACGCCGCTGTCGTTCTCGAACGTCTTGTTCTCGGCGGACATGACGGCGAAGCGCATCTCCTTGGGGATCTTCTCGTACGGGATGATCTGGCGGTTCGTCTCACCGCCGGTCGCGACCATCTGGTCGCCGTTGGACCAGTAGTAGACGTTGTTCTGTGCCTCGGCGGTCTTGGCCACGTCCGGCACACCCACCAGGGCGTACGCCACGCCCGCGATCGCCACCAGGCTGCCGAAGAAGCCGATGAAGAGCCCCGTCACGAGCCTCCAGGACGGCACCCAGCGCGCGGCTCCGTACCTGCCCGCGCGCGGGTAGTCGATGAAGCGTTTCTTGGCCGGTCCCGGGCGGCCCCGGCCGCGTCCCGGGCCATTGGGGCCCCCGGGCCCGCCCCGCCGGCCTCCGCCGGCGCCGCCGTGTCCACCCGCGCCCGCGGCGTCGGCCCCTCGGCGTCGGCCGCCCCCACTGCTTCTCTGTGCCGCCCGGCGTGCTTCGGCGCGGCTTCCGTACGGGCGCTCCTCACCCCCCGAGCCGTAGGCGTCGGAAGGTGACCCGGTGGCGCCTCGCGGTGCGGCACGGCGGCCGGAGGACGGGCCGGGCTGGCCGCGTCGGGCCGCGGCACGTCCGCCGCCCTGCGGCTGCGGCGGTTTGCGACGGTGCTCGCTCATCGAACGACTACTCCTCGGGCAGGCGCACCTTTGCGCGCCTGGAAACGGCGGCTGGTTTCCGGTCCCCCCGAAGTACGGATGCGGCAGTCACCGCATTCACCCGTACTGCACCGAGGACAAGGACGTCCCCAGGCGTCACTCGGTTCCCGGTGGTCTGCATGGCGCACAGACTACGCACCGTCAAAACCCACCTAGGGCCGAAGTTCACCCCAAATACCGCAAGTCACTTCCTACGAATCAGTGATGTGACCCCGCTCACCGTGCCCCCTCTTGTCGCATCCGCAGGGGCGTTCTATCGTGCGATGTATCGAGTCGATACATCAGCCCGGCATAAAGGCCGTGCCGACGTGACAGCGACAGGGAGGAGGCGATCATGAGCCGGCGTTCCGGCATCCTTGAGTTCGCCGTCCTCGGCCTGCTCCGCGAGTCTCCGATGCACGGCTACGAGCTGCGCAAACGTCTCAATACGTCACTGGGTGTGTTCCGCGCCTTCAGCTACGGGACGCTCTACCCCTGCCTCAAGACGCTGGTCGCCAACGGCTGGTTGATCGAGGAGCCGGGGTCCACGCCCGAAGACGCCCTCGCCACTTCGCTCGCAGGGCGTCGCGCCAAGATCGTCTACCGGTTGACGGCGGAAGGTAAGGAGCACTTCGAGGAGCTGCTCTCGCAGACGGGTCCGGACGCGTACGAGGACGAGCACTTCGCCGCTCGTTTCGCGTTCTTCGGACAGACGTCCCGCGACGTACGCATGCGCGTACTGGAGGGCCGCCGCAGTCGGCTCGAAGAGCGCCTGGAGAAGATGCGCGCCTCTCTGGCACGCACCCGGGAGCGCCTCGACGACTACACCCTTGAGCTCCAGCGGCACGGAATGGAGTCCGTGGAGCGCGAAGTGCGCTGGCTGAACGAGCTCATCGAAAGTGAGCGGGCCGGACGGGACCAGAGGCTCTCCGGTCCCGAAGGCACCGCTCAGCAGGACAGCACATCTGGAGAGACGGGCGGCCTGCCCCGGCACCGGGACAGCTCCCGGCCGGATCCGTCCGACGACACCACCACGTGAGACCCATTCGGGGTCTCACCGAGCACACACAGGGAGCAACCGGAATGGGTTCGGTTCGCGTAGCCATCGTCGGCGTGGGCAACTGCGCCGCGTCGCTGGTCCAGGGCGTCGAGTACTACAAGGACGCCGACCCGGCGTCCAAGGTGCCCGGCCTGATGCACGTTCAGTTCGGCGAGTACCACGTGGGTGACGTCGAGTTCGTCGCCGCCTTCGACGTCGACGCGAAGAAGGTCGGCCTCGACCTCTCGGACGCCATCGGTGCCAGCGAGAACAACACCATCAAGATCTGCGACGTCCCGAACAAGGGCGTCACGGTCCAGCGCGGCCACACCCTCGACGGTCTCGGTAAGTACTACCGGGAGACCATCGAGGAGTCCGCGGAGACCCCGGTCGACGTGGTCCAGGTCCTCAAGGACAAGCAGGTCGACGTTCTCATCTGCTACCTGCCCGTCGGTTCCGAGGACGCGGCGAAGTTCTACGCCCAGTGCGCCATCGACGCCAAGGTCGCCTTCGTCAACGCCCTTCCGGTCTTCATCGCCGGCACCAAGGAGTGGGCGGACAAGTTCACCGAGGCGGGCGTCCCGATCGTCGGTGACGACATCAAGTCGCAGGTCGGCGCCACCATCACGCACCGTGTGATGGCGAAGCTGTTCGAGGACCGCGGTGTCCGTCTCGAGCGCACCATGCAGCTCAACGTCGGCGGCAACATGGACTTCAAGAACATGCTGGAGCGCAACCGCCTCGAGTCCAAGAAGATCTCGAAGACGCAGGCCGTCACCTCGCAGATCCCCGACCGCGACATGGGCGCGAAGAACGTCCACATCGGTCCGTCGGACTACGTGGCCTGGCTGGACGACCGCAAGTGGGCGTACGTGCGCCTCGAGGGCCGTGCCTTCGGCGACGTCCCGCTGAACCTGGAGTACAAGCTCGAGGTCTGGGACTCCCCGAACTCGGCCGGTGTCATCATCGACGCCCTGCGCGCCGCGAAGATCGCCAAGGACCGCGGTATCGGCGGCCCGATCCTCTCCGCGTCGAGCTACTTCATGAAGTCCCCGCCGGTCCAGTACTTCGACGACGAGGCCTACGCCAACGTCGAGAAGTTCATCAAGGGCGAGGTCGAGCGCTAAAGCGCCGCCAACGCGAGGCAGTTGAGGGTCCCCGGGTCGTCCGCCCGGGGGCCCTCCTCGTATGTGAGGCTGGAGCCCATGTCCGTCGTGCGTGACCTGCGCGTACTTCTGCGCTTCCAGGGCTTCAGGCGCCTGCTCGGCATCCGTCTGCTGTCCCAGGGCGCGGACGGCGTGTACCAGGTCGCGCTCGCCACCTACGTCGTCTTCTCGCCCGAGAAGCAGACCTCGGCCGCCGGCATCGCCTCGGCCATGGCGGTCCTGCTGCTGCCGTACTCCCTCGTCGGCCCCTTCGCGGGCGTACTCCTGGACCGCTGGCGTCGCCGCCAGGTCTTCCTCCACGGCAATCTGCTGCGGGCGTTCCTGGCCTGCGTCACGGCCGTTCTGATGCTCAGCCACGTCCCCGACTGGCTCTTCTACGCCTCCGCGTTGTGCGTCACCGCGGTCAACCGCTTCGTCCTCGCGGGCCTCTCGGCGTCCCTGCCCCGCGTCGTCGACCCCGAGCGGCTGGTGATCGCGAACTCGCTGTCACCGACGGCGGGCACACTCGGCGCCACCGCGGGCGGGGCCCTCGCTCTCGGCGTACGACTGCTGACCGTGGACTCCAACGCCGTCGTGGTGCTCCTTGCCGCCGGCGTGTACCTGTGCGCGGCGCTCGCCGCCTTGCGCATACCTCCGGACCTCCTGGGCCCGGACCGGTATCCGGCGCGTCCACAGCTGTGGAAGACGCTTGCGGACACGGCGCGCGGGCTCGCGGCGGGCATGCGCCATCTGTCCGAACCGCCGCGCAGGGAGGCCGCCTGGGCGCTCGCCTCCATGACGCTGATGCGATTCTGCTATGGCGCGCTGACGGTCATGGTGCTGATGCTCTGCCGGTACGCCTGGTCGTCCGACTCCGAGGACGGCCTTGCCCTCCTGGGACTTGCCGTCGGCGTCTCGGGAGCCGGCTTCTTCGCCGCGGCACTGGTCACCCCGTCGGTCGCCGCGAGGCTGGGCCCGGGCCGCTGGATCGCCGTCTGCGCCGCCGGCGCCGCGGTTCTGGAACCCGCGCTCGCCCTGCCGTTCACCGTGACCCCGATGCTGGCCGCGGCCTTCGTGCTGGGCCTGACCACACAGGGCGCGAAGATCGCCACGGACACGATCGTGCAGTTCTCGGTCGACGACGGCTTCCGTGGCCGGATCTTCTCCGTTTACGACGTGCTCTTCAACGTCGCGTTCGTCGGCGCCGCGGCGGTGGCCGCGCTGCTGCTGCCCGCTGACGGGCGATCGGTTCCGCTGGTGGTCACGGTCGCCGTTATCTACGCGGCAGTTGCGGCGGCTATGGCCCGCTTTGCGCAGCAGTAAGTGTCACATCAATGCCACAGAGCCCGTATCGGCTACAGAGTTGCCCGTGAGTCCCGGTAGCTTACGTGCGTCTTATTTCACGCCACACGTGCTCTCACCACGTTCGAGGGGGACCCCCAAGTGACCGTTCCGCCGCCGCAGGGCCAGAATCCGTTCGCCCAGCAGCCCACCGTGGCCGGGGACCAGCAGCCCGGCCAGCCCGGGGTCCCCCCGCAGCAGCCCTACGCGCCGTTCCCCCAGCAGGCCGGCGCCCCCGTTCCGCCCCCGGCTCCCGCGGGCAAGCGCTTCGGCAAGAAGGCCATGCGCATCGTCGGCTTCATCCTGGTCGCCATAGCCCTGTACGGCGTCAAGTGGTACCTCGGACAGAGCGACGCGGAGACCACGTCCGTGGGCGCCTGCATGCACAACGAGGGTACGCAGGCCAGCCCCGACCTCCAGACGGTCGACTGCTCCTCGGGCGACTCGCAGTACAAGGTCGTCGAGAAGTTCGACAACACCAGTGACGACAGCAAGTGCGAGAGCGTCTCGGCGGCGACGATCTACTACGTCCAGACCGGCGGCGGTCACAACGTGGTGCTGTGCCTCAAGGAGACCAAGTAACAGCTCGGTCGGCATACGCCGAGGGGCGGTGTTTCACGTGAAACAC